>CADAER010000047.1 GCA_902787025.1 Oscillospiraceae bacterium
TTTATATTGACTACGGCACCTATTCCGCAGTTTTCGTGTTCAAAATCATTCCGATAGAGCGAATTTTTACTGAATAATTCTGTTTTATTTTTCATAGTATCCTATCCTTCCCGGTGTTTATTTAGAAAGAATTTGTTGTATTTTTCAGCCTAAAAAAGTGGCTTTTTACGCGTATTTTGAAAAGTGAACGCTTCGGTTTTATTATTTTTAATTAAAAAACGCGCCCTCTTAGCGGAGCGCGCGTTTGATGATTTGCGTTAAATCAGACGATACCCTGAGCAAGCATAGCGTCGGCAACCTTTTCAAAACCGGCGATATTAGCGCCGACAACATAGTTGCCTTCAAAGCCGTACTTCTTTGCAGCAGCGTCAATATTGTGGAAGATATTTACCATAATACCTTCAAGTGTTTCATCGACCTTCTCAAAGCTCCATGAAAGTCTCTCGGAGTTCTGGCTCATCTCAAGAGCTGAGCAAGCAACACCGCCTGCGTTTGCTGCCTTGCCGGGAGCAAAGAGCACGCCGTTATCCTGGAAGTATTCGGTAGCCTCGAGAGTTGTGGGCATATTAGCGCCCTCCGCAACAGCTGTAACGCCGTTTGCAACCAGCTTCTCAGCATCCTCGATACCGAGCTCGTTCTGAGTAGCACAGGGAAGCGCGATGTCGCACTTGATTTCCCATACGTTAGAGCCTTCAGCCTTCTTGTCGTGATATACAGCCTAAACAGCCGAGGGACGAGCCGCAGCATACGCGTCAAGACGAGCACGCTTAACTTCCTTAACTTCCTTGAGGAGAGCTACATCAATGCCCTCTTCGTCATAGATCCAACCTGTTGAATCTGAGCAGGTAACGACCTTTGCGCCGAGCTGCTGAGCTTTCTGAGTTGCGTAGATAGCAACGTTGCCCGCGCCTGAAATACAAACTGTCTTGCCTGCGATATCAATACCGTTTGACTTGAGCATTTCGTTTGTAAGATAAAGGAGACCGTAGCCTGTAGCCTCTGTACGTGCAAGCGAACCGCCGAAGGTGAGACCCTTACCGGTGAGAACGCCCTCATAAAGGTTGCGGATCCTCTTGTACTGACCGAACATATAGCCGATCTCACGAGCGCCTGTACCGATATCACCTGCGGGAACGTCTGTGTCCGCGCCGATGTGACGGCAAAGCTCTGTCATAAAGCTCTGGCAGAATCTCATGATCTCGTTATCGCTCTTGCCCTTGGGGTCAAAGTCACTGCCGCCCTTACCGCCGCCGATAGGAAGACCTGTAAGGGAGTTCTTGAAGATCTGCTCAAAGCCGAGGAACTTGATGATTCCGAGGTAAACCGACGGATGCAGACGGATACCGCCCTTGTAGGGTCCGATAGCCGAATTGAACTGTACGCGGTAACCTGTGTTTACGTGAACCTGGCCGTTATCGTCGACCCACGGAACGCGGAATTTGATCTGACGCTCGGGCTCACAAATACGTTCTAAGAGAGCGAGCTTTCTGTACTTCTCTTCGTTAGCCGCGATAGCGGGACGCAGAGAGTTAAGTACCTCTTCGACCGCCTGTAAGAATTCAGGCTCGGAAGCGTTTTTCTCTTTTACTTTTGCAAGTACTTCATCAACATAAGACATAACAATTTCCTCCAAAAATTAGATTACTCCTCGCCGCCGAAGCAGCGGCTCGTGTGTATTATCAGCAAAATAAGATTGCCGAACTGCAAAAAAAGAAAAAAAGACAAAGACACCTTGGCTCTTTTGCCCAAGACACCTTCGTCTTAACATAGGCATTATACGCCAAAAACTTAAGTTTGTCAATAGTTTAACGAATTTTTTCGAAAAAACTCTGTTTTTGTGATCACTCTACGGTTACGGATTTCGCCAAATTCCTCGGTTTATCAACATCATTACCCTTATTTACCGAGGTGTAGTAAGCCAAAAGCTGCATGGGAACGGTCGCGACCATCGGCATAAGCATCTCGTTTATCTTTGGGATACGGATAAGATGATCAGCCACGTCAACGCCGATATCGGCGTCCTCGTCGCAGATCACTATCGTCATAGCTCCGCGCGCCTTTACCTCCTTGATATTTGAAACGGTCGTAGCTTTAATGAGCCCTCCATCGAAAGCGCGTAGTCCAGTCCTCTGCCGATATACAGCAGGCTGTCGGCGGTGATGAGCTTGGTGGAAACATACTGGCACATATCGACCACGCTCTCGATCGTATCTTCGATTATCTGCGGCATTTTAACAAGCTCGGATGTGAGCTGAGCGCATTTCTTTTTATTTATAAGACCCTTTGCGTACGCCATCTCAAACGCGAGCAGATACATCACGCTGAGCTGTACCATATACGCCTTGGTCGAAGCAACTGCGATCTCGGGACCCGCGTGGGTATAGATGACCATATCCGCTTCTCTCGCGATCGAGCTGCCCTTTACGTTGACTATCGCCAGCGTTTTCGCGCCCATCTGCTTTGCGAGGTTCAGCACAGCCTTGGAGTCGGCTGTCTCGCCCGACTGGCTGATGATTATAACCAGATCCTTTGACGTGAGCAGCGGGTCGCGGTAGCGGAATTCGCTCGCGATATCCACGGTGACCGATACGCGCGCCTGCTTTTCTATAACATATTTACCGACCATTCCGGCGTGCATAGCCGTTCCGCAGGCTACGATGAATATATTTTGAAATTCTCTGAGCATTTCCGGAGTTATGCCGCACTCGCTCAGGCTCGGAAGCCCGTCCTCTATCCTCGGTGTGATAGTCGTCCTGACGGCGGTAGGCTGCTCGTGTATCTCCTTGAGCATATAGTGCGGATAACCGCCCTTTTCGGCGCTGTCCTCATCCCAGTCGGCGGTGTGAAGCTCCTTTTCGAGCATTCTTCCGTGGAGCGAGCAAAACTGCACCGCGCCGTTTTTAAGTACGGCGATCTCGCCCTGTTCAAGCAGATAGTAATCCTTTGTGTATTTTATGACCGCGGGAACATCGGACGCGATAAACACCTCGCCCTGTCCCTGAGCTACTATCAAAGGACTCTCGCAGCGAACGGCGTAGACGGTCTCCGGGCGGTCGGCAAAAACGATGCCCAGCGCAAAAGACCCGCGCAGCTCGTGAAGCACCTTTCTGATACAGCGTATCGGGTTGCCGTCATAGTAAAAATCGAGAAGCTGCGCGACTACCTCTGTATCGGTGTCCGACAAAAACTCGTTGCGCTCGTTGTCTATCAAAAATTGCTTTAGCTGCTTGTAGTTTTCGATTATTCCGTTGTGAACGATAGTCACCCTTCTGCCCGAATGAGGGTGTGAGTTTATATCCGACGGCTCGCCGTGAGTAGCCCAGCGGGTGTGACCTATACCCGCGTGACCCATAGGCTTGCCCTCGCGCTCCATTTTGGCAACAAGATCCGAAAGCCTGCCCTTTGTTTTGGCGACCTCGATCTTTCCGTTTTCAAACACGGCTATACCGGCTGAATCGTAACCGCGGTATTCAAGCTTGGTCAAAGCGGAGACCAGCACATCCGTACAGTCGCGGTGACCGACATATCCAACAATTCCGCACATATTTTTCTCTCCTTTTCCTTTATTGCTTCTACTATACTCCAAAAAAACGTTTTAGGCAATACCGCAGAAAACATTCATACGGTATTGCCTTGATAAGTTATTTAATTTATGCCCGCGCAGGCATACGGAGCAACAGTTTTATACTCCGAACAGCAGCTCGGTGTAGCTCGGATAAGGCCAGAAATCCGTTGAAGTCTGTGCTTCCATACTGTCGCCCAGCTCGCGAAGCTCCTCCATTTTTGCAAAGACCTTGTTGCGGTAAGCGAACGCCTTGTCAAGATTATCCTCGATCTTTGCGGCAGCAACGTTTTCTTTCTCCAGCTCGGCTGTCAGCTCTACGAATCTATCCTGCTTTTCCGCAAGGCTGTTGATCAGGTTGACCTCCACGTTAACGGGGATACTATCCGACACTGCTTTTTTGGCGAGCGCCGTATCGGACAGCTCCCTGACATACGCTGATACGGCGGGAGTGATGTCCTTGTTTGCCATATCTACCATTGTCAGCGCCTCAATATTGAGCTGCTTGCAATAGGTTTCAAGATCGATCTCATAACGCGCGCGCAGCTCCTGCTCGGTGCAGATGTTGTGGGTGACAAAAAGCCGGACGTTCTTCTCATCCATAAAATGAGCGAGAGCTTCGGGCAGTGATTTCAAATTCAACAGACCTCTGCGTTCGGCTTCTTCTACCCACTCCTCGGAATAGTTGTCGCCGTTGAAGATGATCCTCTGGTGCTCGGTAAAGGTGTCCTTGATGAGCTTTTTGAGCGCAGCGTCAAGATCGGAAGCGTCCTTGAGCTCCTCGTAGAATACGCGAAGCTCCTCCGCTACCATAGTGTTGAGCATATAGTTCGGACATCCGATGTTGAGCGATGAGCCCAACGCGCGGAACTCAAATTTATTGCCCGTAAACGCGAACGGTGAGGTTCTGTTGCGGTCCGATTTGTCCTTTTTGAAGTCAGCCAGAACATCAACACCCGTCTGAACTCGCGCAGCCCTGCGGCTGTGATAGTCCTCTCCGTTGATGATAGAATGAACGAGCTCGTCAAGATCGTCGCCGAGATACATCGAGATAATCGCCGGCGGAGCCTCGTTTGCTCCCAATCTGTGGTCGTTGCCCGATGAAGCGATTACGCAATACCACCTGAGCGTTGAAAGATCGGAAGAGTATTTGAGAATAACGGAATCATTGTTCCCGGCTCCTATTCCGCTGAACTGCGCGAAATCACCGTCAGATGATACCGTAACGCAGGCGGCGAAAACGGTGGAGTTCGAGTCAACGCAGACGTCATAAATCGCGCCGCCCGATGTGCCGTTTAGTGTGACAGTTGAGACAATCTGATTGCTGCTGTTGAATTTCATAATCACCGCGCCCGATGATGTCATATTGAAATCACCGTCGGAAGAGGTCGAGCTTCCGCACGCGACATATCCGCCGTCGGGAGTTGGAGCGACACCGTAAAAATAGTCGTAGCCGCTACCGTCGGCGATATATTTATTCAGTATATCTCCGGTTGATGAATACCTGTAAATGAACGCGTCAATGACATTCTGTGAAACGGGCGCGCTGTCAATGAGATTTGTCGCGAGAGTATATCCGACACAGACTATTGAGCCGTCGGTCAACTCGGCGACATCATAAGCGACCGTAATGTTGTTGCCGCCGATGCTTCTTATCCAGCGTAAAGAACCGTTCGATGAAAATCTTGCAACGAAAGCATAGGTTGACGCCCAGCCGCTTTCATAACTGCCGGCAAGGGTTCTGTCCTGCGATGAGGTGTTGCCGCAGACAATGAAATCGGCGTTGCTGCATATATAAGAGGAACGAACGATATCGCTGCCCGTTCCGCCGAAAGTTACAGACCAAACATCATCATCTGAGCCCGCGGGAATATAGCCGGGTTCGGTGGGCGGTTCTGTTGTTTCGGCGCTTGTTGTCGTTATGCGCGTTGTGTTGTATCTGCCGTCAAACTGAAGTGTGGTTTCGCTTGAAACAGTCGGGAAGGTTACGTCAACTTTATCCCGTTTGCCCGTAGCGACCTGGAAGGACTGAACAAAGACCATAAGGAAAAACAGAAATATAGCCCCTATTCTTTTGTTGAAATCCATTAACGTAACCTCCTTTCGTGAAATTTGAGAGAGTGTTGATTATTTCATCGCGTTTTCAAGCTTTGCCTGCCATTGACGAACCTTGATGGGGTTGTATTCTTTCGGAATCGAAACGGCGATTCTCATGGCGTTAAGACCGTTTAACGCCGCCTTGAAAAGACCGCCGAAAAGACCTTTGATTTTGTGAGCCTTCTTGATTTTGTCAATAAGCTTTGTCGCCGAAATAAGGCTGAATCTGCCGTTGAGAATATTGCTTAATTCTTCATTGGAAATAATATCGCTTTCAAAGAGATATTTCAGTTCTTCATTGTCGGCGTTGAGAAGGAAGCGCTTTACGCAGTCGATAAGGCAACAGGGAGCGCCTGCTTTCTGATAATACTCAACCTGATATTTCCACAGCGTGTCAACGGAAACATCTTTTGCCTCAACGATTTTTTCGCCGAGTATCTGACCTGCGCGGAGAGAATTGGCTACACCGCAGCCGATAAGCGGAATTGTCATAAACGCCGAATCGCCGACAGCGACATATCCGTCCGCGACCATTTTCGAAAGGGGATATCTTATCGGAATATTCTGGAATTCGCCGCCTCTGAGTATTTCATCGCCCATAAACGGATAATCTTTTTTAAGTTCGGCGTAAAGGCGGTCAAACTCCTCTTTGCTCATTCCGCCCGCCTTGCCGATGAAAGCGGCGCATTTGTCTTCAAATTCCTCAACGCACCAGGCGACGCATTTCTCGCCTTTATATTTGAGATGCATAAGGAATCCGTAATAATCGGGGTAGTCCGCTTCAGGGTTGGAGGTCATAAAAGCGTCCCAGGTGAAGAAAACATCGTTGTCATCGGGCTGTTTCGTGATGCCGAATCTGTCGGGCAGAGACGCTCTGAACGGTGAGAAAACACCGCTTGCGTCAATGACGAGGTCTGCGTATATTTCATCGCCGTCAACAACTATTCCTCTGACGCCCGTGTTGTCAAAGATAAGGCTTTCGACGGTTTTCTCAAATATGAATTTCGCGCCAGCGTCAATTGCCGCATTCGCAAGCTGCGCGGCGAGCACTCTTCTGTCAGCCGTCCAGTCTCTTTTTTCTTCGGGAAGGTCAAGAACAAGCTGCTTGTCTGAATTGGGAGCGACGAAAGCGCAACATCCGTCTTTGAAGGTTCCTTCGGGAACGGGGATGTCGAGCTCTTCAAATACTGCTGTCTCGATAGTGTCCCATCTGTCTCTGCTGAGATGCTCAATGTCGCTTTTTTCATAAACGGTCACATCAAATCCGCCCGCGGCGAGAACTTTTGCCGCCTGCATTCCGCCGTGACCTGCGCCTATGACAACAATCTTTTTCATAATTCAGCCCTCTGATTATATAATTTTTCACTTTAAAAATATCACATTTTATAAAAATAATCAATAAACATTGTGTTAAATTTTACTTAACATATACAAAAACGGCGTGTTGAGTCGGATTTCAACACGCCGTGATTAATTTTCTGATTCTGTTTTTTTACACGATTTCAAATGTGTATTCAGCGTTCTTATACCAGTTTCCGGTAACCATATTTCTCGGCCTGAAAACCACTCTGTCGCCGTAAACCTCAAGCTGCGCGCCTCTGCCTCCGAACGGAAGACCGAAGGAGTTCACAAGTCCGAAAGAGGGCAGTGTGATGTATGTGACGCCGTTAATCTGTTCGCAGCTTTTGATTCCGTAAAGCCTGTCAACCGCTTCCGCTTTTGTTCCCGAGTGCATATGACCGCTTATCCAGAATACATTTTTGTATTTTTCGAGAACGGGCGCAAGATCGTAGCGGTCCTTTTCAATTCCGCTTTCAGGCCAGACTATATCCTCGCTTACGGTGCCTTCGAGAGGCCAGTGGCAGAAGATAAATACGGGCTTGCCGTCCTTTGTTCCGTCGGCGAGTTCTTCATCGAGAAAGTCAAGCTGTTCCTGACTCATTGTGATTCCGTCCCATTTGCCGCCGTCGAGAACTTCGTCTCCGAGAACAATGATTTTGTAGCCGTTTATTTCAATGCTGAAATAGTTTGCTTCATCGTTTCTGCCCATATATTCGTTGCGGTATCTCAGATAATTCGCGTAAGCCTCTTCGCGGGAGATGTCAGTTACATCCCTGTCGCCCGCGTGACCTATGTCGTGGTTGCCCGCGACGGGAATAACTGGTATATCCGTATCATCCTTGAGAATTCCGAAAAACTTGGCGAGAGTAGGTTCGTCGGCGTAATTCGTAAGGTCTCCGTTTATGACTACGGCGTCAATGTCCGCTTTTGAATTATTGAAAGTATTGAAAGCCGCTTCAAGAAGCATCACGCGGATAAACTCTTTTTCTTCAAGATGCGTGTCCGAAATCAGTTCGAGATTTAACTGACAGTCTTCCGCGAGCGTGTCCGTAACGGGCAGAGCGATGCCCTTGTATGGAACCAGCGTCAGAAATATGCACATCAGAAATGCGCCGAAATGTGAGAAAATGGATTGAGCAATAGCCATAATACCCTCCTGTATATCAGCCGCCTTCCGTGCCGTTTTCGGCAGCTGTTTCTTTTTCTCTTGCCTTCGGGAGCCTTGAACGGTATCTCATATAGAACCAGAGAATTGTCATAACCTGAAAAATAGCGGCGATTATAACCGTCAGATATATTTTATTTGCGGGAACGGACAGAATAATGCTGACAAACAGTCCCCATATTATTCCGCTTACCGCGACGCACCTCGCCGCCATACCGTGCCATATGCACGCGAACACCGTCAGAACAATAAATGAAATCGGAATGGCGTAAATGAACACAAGCCACTCGCGGATTTTGATATCGGTGAAAAATGTGTCAAAAGCAATTTCAAGACCAACAAAAATAACAGCCGCCGCAAGCCAGACTATTCCCGCGGAGAGAAGGGGAATTATCTTCTTTTTTACGCTGAGCTTCTTGACATTTTTTGCGGTCGCTTCGGATTTTTCACCGTTTACGAGTTCGGTTAATGAAATACCGAATATTTCAGCCATTTCATTGAGAACATAAACATCGGGCAGACCTTCGGCTCGTTCCCATTTTGAAACGGATTTGTCTGTGTAGTTGATTTTATCGGCGAGCGCACCCTGGGTAAGCCCTGCCGCCTTGCGGTAGTGCGCTATATTTTCCGCAACTGTTTTCTTGAATTGCAGTTCATCCATCCGCGTCGCCTCCTTTTTCGGAATTATACAACACAAACCGTATTTTTTCAATATGAAAAAACTTGCGTAAAAATAATGACATTGTGAAAATAATGTTATATAATGTCTGCATATTGATTTTCGGAGTGTTTTTATGACAAGAACAAAAATCGCAGACAGAACCCTTCCCGGTTATACCCGTAAGGAAGAAATACTTAACTGCGCCACTCACGCGGCAGGCGCCGTTTTTTCCGTTGTTGTGCTTGTTCTCTGCGCTGTTTACGCAAAAGACAGCTGGGCGCGCGCCGGCGGAATAATATACGGAGCGTCAATGCTTATTCTTTTCACCGCGTCGAGTGTTTATCACGGCCTGAAAAAAGAATACACAAAAAAAGTCTGGCAGGTCATTGACCATTGCTCGGTTTACATTATGATTGTCGGCTGTTATATGCCCGTTCTTTTCACGGGAGTCCGTCCGCAGAACGAAAGACTGTTCAAGATTATTCTCGCCTGCGTGCTTGCCTGCGCGGCGGTCGGAGCGGTATTCACCGCGATTGATGTCAATAAATATAAACCGCTTACAATGGTCAGTTATATCGGTATCGGATGGTTTTTCGTGCTGATGCTGAAAACTCTCAGAAACGCTTATCCCATTGAGTTTTTATGGTGGGTTCTCGCCGGCGGAATAAGCATTACGGCTGGCACCGTCCTCTACCTTATGGGGCATAAACACCGCTATTTTCACAGCGTGTTTCATCTGGCCGTCGATCTCGGCGCTGTTTTCGCGTTTATCGGCATATTCAAATACTGCATTGTCTGAGGTAAACAAATGGAGTTAAACATCGACTACAACAAAATTAAAGAGATTGTTTCACAATATAACTGCGAATGGCATGCGCCCGACAAAAGCGGAACGGAGACTTCGCGCATTCCCGCAACCGCTCTGCTCGGAAACGGAGATGTCGGAGCCTTCTCGCGCTCGGATTACGGAACCGTCGCGTTCTCGTTTTCAAAGAGTAATTTCTGGGAACACAGGGGTTCGACTCTCGCGATAGGAACATTATCCGTCTGTGCCGTTGACGGCAGAAAAACAGGCTTTTATGAGTGTCAGGATATACTGAACGCAAGAGTTGTTACCGAAACCGGTTCAATAAGAGCGGAATCCCTTATTGTAAAAGACAAAAACCTTTTCATAATGAAACTTTTCAGTGATAAGGATGTCAGAATAAGACTCTCGCTCGAAACGCATAAAAGCAGCAACAGACCCGTTTCGTCCGCTCTGAATTTCGACAGAATCATTATTCAGAAACAGACCGTTTTCAGCGGCAGTCATACAAAAGCCGCCGTTCTCGCCGCATCGGTTATCGGAGCGCAGGTCGGAAATCTTTTCTCTTCCGACGGCAGCGCCTCCGCCGAATTCGATCTTCTTGAAGGCGATGAAGTCTGTATAGCCGTTGCAGTCTGCTGCGGAAGACCGGATTCATCCGATCCTTACAGCAGAGCTGTGTTTGCTCTTGATAAAATCAAATCTTTATCCAATGTCGATTCTCTTGAAAAAGAACATTCCGCTCACTGGCGTGAATATTGGAGCGCTTCCTGCATAAACCTTGACACAGCCGATGAGAAAATCAACTCAATTCAGAAATATTATTACGGAGCGCAGTATCTGCTCGGCAGCGGTGTTTCTGAAAACGCCTGCGCGCCGGGTCTTTACGGAATATGGCACGCCGACGATAATCCTCCGTGGAAATCCGATTATCATCTCAATTACAATTTCATCTCCGCTTTTTACGGCTGCGCTTCATCGAACAGACCGAATCAGCTCGTTCCCGCCTGTGTGGCGATCAGGGATTATGTTCCGAAAGGCGAGAGCAACGCTTCCGATATCAACGAGTGGAAAAAGTTCGAGAACAGTTTTATTGATAAACTCATTTCCGAGGGCAGAATAAGCGAAAACAACGGTATTCCGGGAGCGGTTCTTTTCCCCGTGGGAATTGCCCCTTACGGCACAGCCGACGCATCATACTGGAACGAAACAATGAACGCCGCATACAGCGCGTTCCCTATGGTTGAATACTATCATTCCACAATGGATGAAAGCTTCCGCCGTCAGATTCTTTATCCCTATCTTAAATCCGTTCTCGTTCTGCTTGATTATTGGCTTGAAGAGGATGAAAACGGATACATTCTTTATGCCGGCTATAATGAAGGCTCGTGGTCGAAGAACCCCGCCGTTGAACTCGCGGCTTATAAAATGTGCCTTCGTGAAGCGATTTCATCCGCGGTTGAAAACGGTGTGGATGAGGAACTCTGCGAAAAATGGCGGAAATATCTTGACGGTCTTGCCACGCAGCCGACAGGCATCGTAAACGGCAAAACGGTTCTTTCGCTCGCGCAGGAAGAATACATCGATGGTAAATTCGTTCCCATGCAGAACTGTATTCCTGACGACGGTAACGCCATTCCGCTTGACTGCGTTATTCCGGGCGGAGTATATGGATATTATTCTTCAAAAGAAGATTTGAGTTTATTGCAGAATACCGTTGAGGCGTTTGATAAAGCGGACGCCTGGGAGAACATAAACAACTTCCCGCGTCTCTTCGCATACGCTGTCAATTCGGGATATAACACAAAAAATACCGTCGATGCGTTCGCGCGGGTTATCGATTCCTCAATCAAACCGAATCTTACAATAGACGACGGCGTTCACGGCTTCGAAAAAGCGGGAGCCGTCAGAGCCGTAAACGATATGCTGCTTTTAAGCGACAGGGGAGTTATTAAACTGTTCCCCGCCGATCTCGGAGTTGACGCGTCGTTTGAAAACCTGAGAACTTACGGAGCTTTCCTCGTTTCCGCAAAATACAGCGCAGACGAAGGCAGAATAACAAGCGCCGAAATATACAGCGAAACAGGCGGTCTTGTCCGTGTCGCGAAGGAAGAGGGAATGAATATCACCGATTCCGACGGCAATCCTGTATTTTTCAACACAGGCACGCTTGAAGGCAGAGACGATGTCAGGTATGTTGAATTCGGCACACTGGCGGAAAAAACATATAATCTGTTTTAAGATTTGTTCCTCTGTTTTCGGTTGACACAATAATATTTTATGTTATAATCGAAAGAGTATTTTTAAAATAAGAGTAAGAGGTTTCTGTTATGGCAAAAGAACTTGCAAAACAATATGATCCCAAAGAGGTTGAAGACAGAATATATTCATTCTGGCTCAAAGGCAATTATTTTCACGCTAAAACCGAAAATGACAAAAAGCCTTACACAATAGTTATTCCGCCTCCCAACATCACGGGTCAGCTTCATATGGGACACGCCCTTGACAATACTCTTCAGGATATTCTCATCCGTTGGAGAAGAATGCAGGGGTTTGATACCTTATGGCTTCCCGGCACCGATCACGCTTCAATAGCTACCGAGGCGAAAATCGTTGAAAAGCTCAGAAGCGAAGGCACTTCAAAAGAAGAGCTTGGAAGAGAAGAATTCCTTGTCCGCGCGTGGGACTGGAAAAAACAGTACGGCGGAACCATCATCAAACAGCTGAAAAAACTCGGCTCCTCCTGCGACTGGGAGCGCGAGCGTTTTACGCTTGACGACGGCTGTTCAAGAGCGGTCCGCGAAGTGTTCGTCCGCCTTTATGAGCAGGATCTCATTTACCGCGGCAACCGTATGGTCAACTGGTGCCCGCACTGCAACACCTCCATTTCCGACGCAGAGGTTGAATATCAGGAAAAAGACAGCCATTTCTGGCATCTTCTCTATACAGTAAAGGAAACGGGCGAAAAACTCGAGCTCGCGACAACCCGTCCCGAAACAATGCTCGGCGACACTGCCGTTGCAATAAACGCGGAAGATGAAAGATATAAACATCTTCACGGTTGTCACGCCATTCTTCCACTTCTCAACAAAGAAATTCCCATTGTCTGCGATGAGCACGCCGACATGGAAAAGGGAACGGGCGTTGTCAAAATCACACCCGCGCACGACCCCAACGACTATGAGGTCGGTCTTCGTCACAATCTTCCCGTTGTGCGCACATTCACTTATGACGGTCATCTTACCGGCGCCGCCGAAAGAAAAGAATACGAAGAACTCGTAAAGAGCGGCAGAGCGTCCGCGGACGAGCCCGAAGTTCTTGACTGCGGCAAATACGCGGGTATGACTACTATGGAAGCGCGCAAAGCGATAGTCGCCGACCTTGAAGCAGGCGGATATATCAAGAACATCGAGCCCTTAAAGCACGAGGTAGGCATCTGCTACCGCTGCCACACCGATATTGAGCCTATGGTTTCAAAACAGTGGTTCGTCCGTATGGCTCCTCTTGCCGAGCCTGCCATTGAATCGGTTGAAAAAGGCGAGGTTAAGTTCGTTCCCGAAAGATTCACAAAGAACTATATGAACTGGATGCGCGGTTCAAGAGACTGGTGCATTTCCCGTCAGCTCTGGTGGGGTCACCGTATTCCCGCCTGGTATTGCGACGACTGCGGCGAAATGATTGTAAGCAAAACGGATATAGACGCCTGCCCGAAGTGCGCAAGTAAAAACATTCAGCAGGATTCAGATACTCTTGACACCTGGTTCTCATCCGCTCTCTGGCCGTTCTCAACTCTCGGCTGGCCTGATGAAACAGAGGACTTAAAGCATTACTATCCCACGAACACGCTTGTCACGGGCTATGACATTATCGGTTTCTGGGTAAGCCGTATGATATTCTCGGGCCTTGCCTACACGGGCAAAGCGCCGTTTGACACCGTTCTTATTCACGGCCTTGTCAGGGACGCGCTCGGCAGAAAGATGTCTAAATCTCTCGGCAACGGCGTCGATCCGCTTGAGGTTATAGACCAGTTCGGAGCGGACGCTCTCCGCTTTATGCTCGCTACCGGCAACAGCCCCGGAAACGATATGCGCTACTCGGATGAAAAGGTCAGCGCGTCGCGTAACTTTGCGAACAAGCTCTGGAACGCTTCGAGATTTATTATGATGAATCTCGGCGAAGAGGATATTTCCTGCACTCTGCCCGAAAATCTCACACTTGAAGATAAATGGGTTATAAGCCTTTATAACGACCTTGTCAAAGAGGTTACCGAGAATCTCGAAAAATTCGAACTTGGTATTGCTGTTGCGAAACTCTATGATTTCGTTTGGGATATTTTCTGCGACTGGTATATCGAACTCGCGAAAATCAGACTTCAGTCCGGCAACGCGGATGTAAAACACGTGCTTGTTTACATAATGACAGGTATTCTCAAACTCCTTCATCCGTTTATGCCTTTCATTACCGAAGAAATATATCAGACCATTCCCCACAGCGACGAAGCCCTTATGATTTCCGCCTGGCCGGAATATGACGAAAAGCTTACATTCGCCGCCGAAGAAGCGGAAATGGATCGTATTATGAAGGCTATACGCGCAATACGCAACCGCAGGTCCGAGATGAATGTTCCGCCTTCAAGAAAGGCAAAAGTAATAATTGTCAGCGCGTATAAAGAGACTTTTGCGCAGGCGGGAGTGTTTATGCAGAGACTCGCGAGCGCTTCCGAGGTTGAACTCGCGGATGATTTCAGCGATGACACAGCGGTCTGCATTGTCACCGACGACGCTAAGATTTATATTCCGATGGGCGACCTCATTGACTTTGAAGCGGAAAAAGCAAGACTCAACAAAGAGCTTGCGTCGGCGCAGAAAGATCTTGAGTTTGTCAACAATAAACTCAACAACGCGAACTTTGTCGCGAAGGCTCCCGAAGCGGTTGTCGCGGCTCAGAGAGAGCAGGCGGCAAAGCTTTCGGAAAAAATAGCAATGCTTGAAGAAAGCATAGCGAAATTAGGTTAAAAAAAGGCGGGCGTTTTGCCCGCTTTTTGACTGAACGGCGGTGTTTGAATGAACTGTAATGAGGCAATTGAATATATTCACTCGCTTGAACGCTTCGGAATAAACCCCGGTCTCGAAAGGATTGAGGCTTTATGCTCCATACTCGGAAATCCGCAGAAGGGGCTTAAATTCGTTCATATTGCGGGAACCAACGGGAAAGGCTCGACCAGCACAATGATTGCGAACATACTCATAAAAGCAGGTTACGCTACCGGGCTTTTCACATCGCCTTATGTCATTGATTTCCGTGAGAGAATTCAGTTCAACGGCTGTATGATTGAGCCTTATGAACTGGCTGACGCCGTAAGCGAGGTAAAAACCGCGGTTGAGATTCTCAATATCAGGGGAGTGTATCCTACCGAATTTGAGACCGTAACCGCCGCGGCTTTTCTGTATT
>CADAER010000048.1 GCA_902787025.1 Oscillospiraceae bacterium
AACGCCGGTGACGGCGCAGCGGCTAGAGGCCCCGTATATGAGGCGATGACCTTCGCTTCGATGGACCAGTTCAACGATTTGTGGGAGGACGGCTACAAGGGCGGACTTCCGATTATCTACAACTTCAACAACAACTTCTACGGAATGGGCGGTCAGACAAAGGGCGAGACCATGGGATACGACGAGGTTGCCCGTCTCGGCTGCCTGAACAAGAACCAGATGCACGCCGAGAGAGTAAACGGTTGGAACGTGCTCGCGGTAATAGATGCCTACAAGCGCAAGAGAGCCCTGCTTGAAAAGGGCGAGGGCCCCGCTCTGCTTGAGCTTGTAACCTACCGTTTCTCAGGTCACTCGACTTCCGACGCGAGTTCATACAGAACAAAGGAAGAGGTTGAGGAATGGCAGAAATACGACCCGCTCACCGTTTTCCCGAAAGAGCTTGCGGACGCGGGCGTGGCGACGGCGGAAGAGCTTGAAAAGCTCAACGAATCCGTAATCGACCGCAACCGCAGAATGTTTGACCTTGCCTCCGACATAAGCGTCGCTCCCTATACGGATTACAACGAGCATCCCGATTTCATCGAGAATGTCATGTTCTCGAACAAGAGAATCGAAAAGATGGATGACCGTCCCGTTGAGGTTAATCAGACAAAGGAAGAAAACGAGCGTTATCAGAAGATTGCGAAACTCTCGCGCACGGCGTTTGCTCCCGACGGAAGCCTTCTGCCCAAGATGAGAGTTTACAACATCCGCGACGGTCTGTTTGAGGCGATTGCGGACAAATACTATGAAGACCCGACGCTTATAAGCTACGGCGAGGATGTCCGCGACTGGGGCGGCGCGTTCGCCGTTTACAGAGGACTTACCGAGGCTCTTCCCTACCACCGTCTGTTCAACTCCCCCATAGCGGAGAGCGCGATTGTCGGCTCGGCTGTCGGCTACGCTCTCGCGGGCGGCAGAGTTATAACAGAGCTTATGTATTGCGATTTCATCGTCTGCTCGGGCGATGAGGTATTCAATCAGATGGCTAAGTGGCAGGCAATGAGCGCTGGCAAGCTCAATATGCCCTTCGTTCTGCGCGTTTCGGTCGGTATGAAATACGGCGCCCAGCACTCGCAGGACTGGACATCGCTTTGCGCGCATGTGCCGGGACTCAAAGTCATTTACCCCGTTACTCCCTACGACGCGAAAGGTCTTATGACCGCGGCTCTCAACGGCACGGATCCCGTAGTCTGCTTCGAGAGCCAGAAGATTTACGATATGGGCGAGCGCTTTGTTGAGGGCGGCGTTCCCGAAGGCACTTATGAAGTTGAAATCGGCGAGCCCGCAATCCGCAGACAGGGTAATGACCTTACAATTCTTACCATAGGTCCCACGCTTTACACCGCGCTCGAGGCGGCTGACAAGCTCGAAAAGGATTTCGGCGTGAGCGCCGAAGTCATCGACGCGAGAAGCGTTGTTCCTTTCAACTACGAAAAGGTTATTGAATCCGTAAAGAAGACGGGCAGAATCCTGCTCGCGAGCGATGCCTGCACGAGAGGCAGCATACTCAACGACATGGCGCAGAACATCACCTCGCTTGCGTTCGATTATCTCGACGCTCCTCCCGCGATTGTGGGCGCGCAGAACTGGATTACCCCCGCTTCCGAGTATTCAAAAGAGTTCTATCCGCAGGTCGGATGGTTCCTCGACGCGGTTCACGAGAGAATACTCCCCTTAAAGGGCTACACACCGCAGAAGAGTTACAGCGACACCGAACTTCTCCGCAAGGCGAAGAAAGGAGTATAAGGAATAAAGGCACGGAAGGAATCTTCCGTGCCTTATTGCTGTTTCTGATTTTTTGTGTTGACCTGAAAAATCGGTGTGATATAATATAAGTATAATTATTAATATTCCGGGAGGGAATAATATGCAGACAGCCAAAAAGATGATTTCTGTTTTGCTCTGCCTTTTTATTCTGTCCGGCACAGCCGCGACGGGTCTGATTGCCGCGTCCGCCTTATCGGAGGGTTATCTGTCTTATGAAATCGTGAACGACTATGCCGCGATAACAAAATGCGACAAATCCGTTTCGGGCGAGATAACGCTTCCCTCAACGCTCGGCGGTTATTCCGTGGTGGTTATCGGCTACGAGGCGTTCAGGGACTGCGACAGAATAACGAAAATCAATCTGCCCTCCACAGTTACAACCATCAACGGATACGCTTTTTCGGGCTGTTCCTCGCTGCAGAGCCTGCCTCTCGGCAGCGGTATAACGCTGATAAGCGATTTCGCGTTTTTCAACTGCTCATCATTGCAGAGCGTGTCGATTCCCTCAAAAACATTCCGCGTAGGCGACGGAGCGTTCGCGGGCTGTTCCGCTCTTTCTTCGATAAGCGTCGCCTCGGGCAACACATATTTCCGCGTTTCGGGCGGCTGCCTTATTGAGAAATCGTCAAAGCGCGTTATTGCGGCCTCAAGCGGCAGCACGATTCCTTCGGGTTCGGATGTTGAGACAATCGGCGATTTCGCGTTTTTCGGCTGCACAGGTTTTCACGGCTCGACCGTTCCCTCGAATATAACGGCAATCGGCTCTTACGCCTTTGCCTCCTGCACGGGCATTACGAACTTCAATATTCCCGCGGGAGTTACATCATTAGGCTCAAAGGCGTTTTCGGACTGCACAGGTCTTACGGCGCTTAAGGTCAGTTCGGGCAATCCCGTTTATTTCGGTGAAAGCAACTGCGTTATACACAGAGAAACAAAAACGGTTGTCGCGGGATGCGCAACGAGCGTAATACCGTCGGGCGACGATGTCACCGCGCTTGGAGCGGGCGCTTTTTACGGTTGCCCGGGACTTGAGCACATTGTAGTTCCCGACAACATCGTAAAAATAGGCAACGAGGCGTTTCAGTACTGCACGGGGCTTGTGACCGCGTTTATCGGCAAGAATGTCACATCAATCGGAACAGGGGTTTTCGCCTTCTGCGACAGTCTGGAGAACATTTATGTCGATGACCTCAACTCCGTTTACAGAGACGAAAACAACTGCCTTATAAAAAAGAGCGGCGGGGTTATTGTTTCGGGCTGCAAGGCAAGCGTTATTCCCGAGACGCAGACGCTTACGGCCCTTTCGGATTACGCTTTTTACGGCTGCAACGGCATTTCGGGAATTACGGTTCCGTCAAATATAAAAACGATAGGCAAATCCGCTTTTTCGGAGTGCGACGCCCTTCAGAGCGTGACGATGCTCGGCGTTGAGAATGTCGGGGACAAGGCGTTTTATGACTGCGACGCTCTCACGCAGATAAATCTGCCCGATACGGCGCAGATTATAGGCGACAGCGCCTTTGAAAAATGCGAGGCTCTGGCGGCTGTTGTGCTTCCCGACAGTATTGCGGATATGGGAAACAGCACATTCGCGGGCTGCACGGCTCTTGCCGATGTGACTCTTCCCGCGGAGATTATGCATCTGGGAAATTATGTTTTCAGCGGCTGTGAAAGCCTGAACGGAATGGTTTTGCCCGAATCTCTCGCGGGTATAGGCAATTACGCTTTTGAAAACTGCCCGTCGCTTTCGTCAATTACGGTTCCGCAGGGAGTTCAGAGCATCGGCGAGGCGGCGTTTGAGGGCTGCGCCCTGCGTGAAATCAGCCTTCCGTCAAGCCTGAAGACTTTAAGCTCGGGCGCGTTCCGCAACTGCGCGCGGCTCAAAAAAGCGAATATTCCCGCCGGCATAAAAAGCATCGGAACGGGAACATTTTCAGGCTGTTCTTCACTTGATGAAATCACGCTTCCGCAGAGTCTCACAACGGTAAACGCCAACGCTTTTTCGGACTGTTCCTCTCTTGCGGATGTTTACTACTACGGCACTGAGTCGGATAAAGAAAACATAAGATTTATGGACGGCAACGACAGCCTTGTCAACGCAAGCTGGCACTTTGTGGAGGTTCCCGTTTTATATACGCTTTCATATAATGCGAACGGGGGCTCGGGAGGCCCCGGAAATCAGACAGGGAACGGTGAAATCAGTATATCTGCATCGAAGCCGTCAAGAAGCGGGTATTCCTTCCTCGGCTGGTCGCAGGATGAAAACGCGACAGCACCGCAGTATCAGCCCGGGGACAGTTTCAATCTTACCGGCAACACTGTTCTTTATGCCGTATGGCAGAAAGCGTTTGTTCTCACATATAACGCGAACGGCGGCAAAAACGCTCCCGGACAGCAGACGGGCAACGGGGAAATAAGACTTTCCTCCGCCGTTCCCTCAAGAACGGATTACACCTTCCTCGGATGGGCTCTTTATCAGGGAGTGACAGAGCCGCAATACCAGCCCGGTGACAGTTTCAGTCTCACCGCGAACACGACGGTTTACGCGGTGTGGAAGAAAAACGGCGGCACGGAGGTTGTTTACACGCTGAAATATGACGCCGCGGGAGGAAAAAACGCTCCCGCGAGTCAGACGGGTTTCGGCACAGTGATTCTTTCGGATAAAATGCCCGTGCGAAACGGATATGTTTTCGCGGGCTGGGCGATTGAAAAGGGTTCACAGACAGTCAGATACAGACCGGGCAACAGATATTATCTCAAAGAAAACAGCACGATTTACGCTGTATGGAAAATCTCGCCGGATATAAAATTCAATGTTCCCGGTGACGCAAACGTCGCTTTCAGAACAAACACAACCGTTACGGTCACGGCGAAAAAACTTCCCGACGACTGCCGCATTGTGATTTACGAAAACGGCAAAGAAGTATCGAGAAGCAAAAACAACTCTTCGTTAAGTTATAAGATGGGCGAACTTACATCGACAAAAACTCTTGATGTCAAAGTGGTTGACGGAAACAACAAGGTTCTTGCCGATTCATCGGGCAGACCGTTTGAAAAGACTGTGAAAATAACCGTAAACACGGGTATCATTTCCCGGATTATCGCGTTTTTCCGCAGTCTGTTCGGAACGCCGCAGCCAACCAGGGAATTAAAGCCGGAATAAAAATATAACGGGTCTGCGAGGGCAGACCCGTTGTTTTTTTGTTTGGTTTTTAGTTCTTGGCTTTCTTTGTTGTTTTTTTCTTTTGCTTTGGTTTTATATTCTGTGAAGCAGGTTGAGGGCTTTGTTCGCGAGGGGTTTGAAGACGAGGTAGAATTCGCCGCAGTAGCACACGAAGGTTGAGCCGAGGCTCTGCTTGTAGCGGTGCAGACCGTAGTGGGGATTGTCGGGTTCGGGAAAACCTTCGACGCCGCGCAGGTCGAAATATTTTATGCCTTTATCGACGGCGTGGCACTGCATTTTCCATTGAAGAAACTCGTTGGGATGGTTCTTCAGCCTGCTTTGGTCCGAGCAGCCGTACATATACCACATTCTGTTGCCGAGTTCGACGGCGAAGGTGGCGGCGACGGGGTCTCCGTCTTCCTCGGCTATCCAGAAGGACGCGCCTTCGAGGTCGTTGATAAAAGCGGTGTAGTATTTTGTGCTGTGGGGCTTGAATCCGTTTTTCTCGCCCGTCTGTTTCATCATTTCGACAAAGGCGGGGATGTCGGCTTCCGTTCCCATACGCAGGGTGAGGTTTTTCTCCGATTTTTTGATATGCCCCTTCATTGTGCGGTGGTAGATAGCGAAAAGGTCCTCGTGGGTATGGATTTCGCTTAAATCGGTGACATAGGCTACTCTCGGATTGGAGAGCGAGAAATCGGCGGCGGTGTTTACGGTGAAGCCCATTTCTTTTGTAAGGTCGAGGAACGCCTTGTTTTCGTTTAAAATCATCGGGTCGATTTTGAGAACCATGGCGTTGCGCTTCTTCGCGAGCGCTTTCGCCGCCTCGATGAGTTCTCTGAACGTGTCGAAGTCGTTTTCATCGAAGAGGGGGCCTCTCGGAGAGTAGAGCCTTGTCATATTCGTATGGTTGATTTTCGAAATCAGCACGCACATAACGCCCTTTATCGCGCCTGCCTCATCGCGGCAGATTATGCCTGCCCAGTCGTCGTAGTTCTTGACTTTTCCCCACGACGAGGTCTGCTCGAAATGGCATTTTTCGTGGGAGCGGACAAAAGAGTCTATTTCCTGCGCGTGTTCAATATCAACAATTTCGGTCATTTTGTTTCTCCTTAATCGGAAATGAGATTGCGTTTTTCGAGTATGCCCGCAATCTTTCTGCCGCCGGGCAGGGTGATTATGTCATCCTTGCGGATTGCTTTGAAGAGGAGGACGGTTACCGCGTAGATTATGACTGCAGCCGCTATGCCCGCGAGGGTTGCGAAGGTGTTGCCGTTCAGTATGCTCTGCGGACTGCCCGCGGGGAGTATCCGTATTGCGAGAGCGTATGCGCCGTATGCGCCGGCGAGAGACAATCCCGCGCAGGCGAGAGGTCTTAAAATGATGTTCACCCAGCTGACTTTCGCGCCCGTAAGCTTGAGCAGGCGGTTGAGGTTGACGGCGACGACCGTGACATAGAACAGAACCGTGCCGATGAGCGCGCCGTAGATGTTGATGTGATAATTGCCGACGAAAATGTAGTTGCAGACGATTTTCAGGACGGCGGCGACGCAGACTGTTTTCGCGGGGATGTCGCTTCTGCCTATCGCCTGGAGCATATTCGTTATCGGAGTCGAGACGCCGATTACCAGCATCGCTATGCCGTAAATCGCCATAATCGGAGCGACAATCGCTATTGAGTCGGAGCTTGAGCCTCTGCCGTAGATTATGGTCAGAATCGGTTTTGCCATAACCGCCATACCGCCGCCGACGGGCATCGCTATAAGCATAGCCATACGAAGGACGGTTTCGATTATGTTTTTGATTTCATCCTTTTTGACCTGAGTCCAGGCGGTCGCGAGCGCGGGAAGGGAGCTTAAACCGAGCTGGACGGTTATCATCGGCACAAGACCTTTGAAGTCAAGCGCCATACCGTAGGAGCCCCAGAGATATTTTATGACCTCGTTTTTCTCTTTGATGTTCAGTCTGCCGCGGGCTATTGCCGCGTCAAACGAGGCCTTGAACATATTTTTGATATACTCGAAGCCTTCGGGGGATTCGACAGCCGCTTTCAGTCTTGCCTGGATTGTGGCTGTGTCGATTAAATTTGTAATATTGAGAACGAGGGCGGAGATAATCATCGGAACCGCGATTTTTATCATCATTTTGGAAAGTTCGCGGTCGGTTTTTGAGCAGGGAGTGCTTTCGAGCTCCTCTTTTGTGAAGCCCGTGCCTCTTATGCGGAAATAGATGGCGAGGAAGATTGTGCTGGCGACCGAGCCGCAGGTGACGCCGAATACCGCGCCTGCCGCCGCCCAGGGGACTATCGCTCCGTTTGCCTCGATATTGTTTGTTACGAGCGTGCCGAAAACGGTCGCCTGTGTGCCGCCCGAAGCCGCCATACCGGATGTGTATTGAGACATACCGACAGTCTGGATAATCTTGATGAAAACGAGGCCGAAGCAGAGCTTGCCGAGAGCCTCGATTACCTGCGAGATGCCCGTGGGCATCATATTTGACCTGCCCTCGTAATAGCCGCGGTAGGCGGACATATAATAACAGAAGAAAATCGAGGGGGCTATGCAGAGAAGGGCGGGGATGTTGCGGACATTGGCGATGTATTTCGCGTAGGGATAGGTGATGGCGAACATAAAGAGCGTGCCCGCGAGACCGACGATGAAGAAGACTTTTTTGGAAACTTTCTGGACGCGGAGCGTTTCACCATACTGCCCTTTTGCCGCCGCGTCGGCGACCATTTTGAGAACGGCTACCGAGAGGCCCGACATCGCTATTGAGAAAATCGGCGTATAGACCTCGTAGGCGGAGTTGAAATAGCCTCTGCCGACGGTGCCGAGCATATCCGTCATCGGAATTTTGAAGATTACGCCTATTATCTTAACCAATATTGTTGACGCGACAAGAATCATCGCGCCGTTCATCATTGATTGTTTACCCTGATTTTTCATTGAATTCTTCCTTTTGAAAAGAGATTTCATAAAAAACAATATCCAAATAAATATACCATATACCGCGTAAAAAGTCTATATATTATTGAAATATAAAGAAAATGTTGTTCTTGATAATCGGGAGGGCGGTTGTTATAATTAAAGAAAAAGTATGTAAAATCGATTTTTCGAGAGGTGAAAAACGGTGGATATAAACGGGAAAGATGTTTTCAGAGCAGGCGCCGCGAGGGCGGATATCACGCCGCCTGTGGGGACCTGCCTTTACGGCTACGCTCCCGACTGGCACAGCGATTCCGTTCACGACCCGCTTGACGCAACCGCGTTCGCGGTAAGCCAGGGCGGAGAGACGGCGCTGCTGATAACGGTTACGGTCGGCGATTTGCAGACGGAGCTTTCCGATGAGATAAGAGCGGAGGTTTCCGCGAAAACGGGAGTGCCCGCGAAGAATATTTTAATTGCCGCGACGCATACCCATTCGGCGCCCAATGTTTCGGGCGCGGAGGGCTGGGGTGATGTTGACCGCCCGTATGTCGATTCGATTTTTCTGCCGGGAATCCTAAAAGCGTCGGCGCAGGCTGTTGAAGCGCTGAAGCCCGCGGAAATCGCTTATTCAACAGTGAAAAGCGAGGTCGGCGTGAACCGCAGGCAGCAGATGCCAGACGGAAGCATCAATTTCGGGCAGAATCCGTGGGGAAGTTACGACCCTGATATGACATTCATCGCCGTGAGAAACGCGCAGACGAAGGAAGGAATAATCAACATTATTCACTACGGCTGCCACGGAACGGCGGGCGGACACAACAGAGAGATTTCGCGCGACTGGTCGGGCGGAATGTGCGACAGAATCGAGAAGCTGACAGGAACGCTAACGGCTTATTTCAACGGAACGGTCGGAGACACGGGACCGAGGCTTACGAACGGCTCGACGGTCGGCGACTGCACCTATATTGAGGAGCTGGGCTCGGTTGCTGCTTTTGACGCTGTAAGGGCGATGAAATCTCTCGGGCAATACAGAGAGGGAAAGCTTGAGATTTTTTCGGACACGGTCCGCCTTCCCTACAAGCCGATGCCGCCGCTTGACGAAATCCGCAAGGGGCTTGAGGAATACAAGGAAACGGAAAATCTTACCAATATTTTCGCGCTTAAATACAAGCATTTAAAGGATGTCGAGTCGTTTCTGACACAGGGCGGGGAGATGCCGCAGGCGAAAGAGATTCCGACAACTCTCGTTTCAATCGGCGAGGCGCTTTTCGTGCCCGTTCCGTTTGAGGTGTTTTCGGGGATATCGCTGAGGCTCAGGGAATATTTAAGAAAAAAATATCCGCACACGCTCGTTCTGTCGAACGCGAACGGCTACAATTTCTATCTGCCCACGCAGGACCAGCTGTGTCTGGGAGGCTATGAGGTTGACTGCTTCTTAAACGGAAGCCTGTTCCTGCTTGAAGACGCGACGGACCAGAACCTTATAAACGAAATACTGAGAATAGTAAACGGGTAAAGGAGCGGCTGTATGTTCAGAATAGGCAAGGAAGAGGAGCTTGCGGTTGCGCGCACGCTGCAATCGAGGCAGTTTTTCAAAATCAACGACGCGGGCAGGGAGGTTTACCACTTCGAGGAGGAGTGGAGCCGCACGGTCGGCTCGCAATACACACTGCTGATGACTTCGGGCTACGCGGCGCTTGAATCGGCGCTGGTCGCTCTCGGCATAGGACCGGGCGACGAGGTAATTGTGCCCGCATACACATATATCGCGACGGCTCTCGCCGTTGTCGGCGCGGGGGCGATACCCGTAATTACAGACATCGACGAGACGATGACGCTGAGTCCCGAGGCTGTCGAAAAGAATATATCGGGTCACACGAAGGCGATAATTCCCGTGCATATCATGGGACTGCCCTCAAACATGGACGCTATTATGCGGATTGCGAAAAAACACGGAATCGCGGTGGTTGAGGACGCATGCCAGTCGGACGGCGGGATGTATCACGGCAGATATTTAGGCTCGATAGGCGACGCGGGCGCGTTCAGCTTCAACATTTTCAAGGTTATCACCTCGGGCGAATCTACGAGCGCGCGCTGATTTATCACGACGCGAGCGCGGTGGCGTTTTTCGGCGACCAGTTAAACGAGGTGACGGAGCCTCTTTTCGGCGGAGCGGAATACAGGGTTTCAGACATCACGGGCGCAATTATGCGCGAGCAGCTGAAGCGGATGCCCGGAATTCTCGCGGATCTGAGAAAGAATTGCAGGACGATTGTTGAAAATCTTGAAACGGTAAAGCCTATTGCGTATAACGATTTTGACGGCGCCTGCTGTGTGGCGGCGGCTTTCCGTTTTGACAGCGAAGAAGAATGCCGCGCCTTCGCGGCGAAAATGAAGGATAAGGGATATTACATTCAGATTCCCTACGACACGGGCAGACACGTTTACACAGACTGGTCGCAGATTATGGAAAAACGCGGGGCGTTCCATCCCGCGATGGATCCGTTCAAGATGAAGGAAAATCAGGGGCTCAATATGAATTACTCGCGCGAGATGTGCGCTGAATCGCTTGACATTCTCGCGAGAACGGCGTATCTCGACATAAGTCCCGACTGGACGAATGAGGAAATCGCGAGAGCGATTGACGCTGTGAACGGATAAAAAGGACAAAATAAAATAAAGAAAATAATAAAAGCGGGGCGGATGCCTCGCTTTTTCGGTTATATATGGTTTTTGATTTCCGCTGATTATTCGGCTGTGATTTTGGTGAAGCCGAGTTTCGCGCAGAGTTCGTCCGCCGCGGCGTAGAAGTCTTCAACTCCGCCGTCGTTGAGGAGTTTGACATTCGCCATTTTCTCTGTTTCGCTGGTGTGGAACTGAGCCTCTTCGCCCTTGTCGAACTCGCGGAGTTTGTTGACATCCTTGCCGTCGCGCTCGCTGCCGCGCGCGAGCATTCTCGCGTAGCGGACCTCGTCGTCGCTGATGACTACATCAACAAGGAAGAAATCGTCGCCGAAAGCGTCTTTGAAAAGCTCGGCGTCTGAAGGGGGACGGATGCCCGAAACGAGATAGCAGGGAGCATCGCTCTCTTTTATCTTTTTGATAATCTGCTTCGGGAAAAAGTCCTGACCGTTTTCGCTCATATACTTCTTGGATGTGGCGTGAAGATTGTCGCGGGTAAGTTCAAGACCGTCCTTTGTTGCGAGTTCGCGAACGACATCGCCGATGGAAATCATCGGGAAGCCGTAGTTTTTCGCGACATATTCAAGAAAGAAATCTTTTCCTGTTCCGTTTTTGCCTACTGCTGCAACTACCATATTTGAATACCTCCGTAAAAATATTGTCCGAAACATAATTTTACATTAATATATATTTTTTGTCAAATGGGCGGAGAAAATTATCCGGAATATTTGCGCGGGCGTTGTTGAAATAATCGGGAATGTGGGGTATAATTCCGTTGTTATTCAAACCGGAGGGATAAACAGGTCAGGATGGGCGAAACGAAGTTTTATAAAAAGTTCATAGGCGACAGAAGCTTTTACCGCCGCGTGCTGCGTATAGCGGTGCCGATTATGGTGCAGACGGGAATAACCAATTTTGTCAGCCTTCTTGACAATATAATGGTAGGACGCACGGGCACGGAGCAGATGAGCGGCGTGGCGATAGTAAACCAGCTGCTGTTCGTGTTCTATCTCTGCATTTTCGGCGGCCTCGCGGGCGCGGGAATATTCACGGCGCAGTTCTACGGCGCGAAAAACGACGAGGGCGTGCGCAACACCTTCCGCTACAAAATCTGGCTCGGCGGAATCCTTACCGCGGGCGCGATAATCATATTCACCTGCTTCGGCGACAAGCTCATACAACTCTATCTCAACGGAAGCAATGACGGCGGCGACCTTGAGGCGGCTCTCGGCTACGCGATGGGTTATATGAAAATCATTTTAACGGGTCTGCCCGCGTTCACGGTTGTGCAGATTTATTCGAACACCCTGCGCGAATGCGGAGAGACCGTTGTGCCGATGAGGGCGGGAATCGCCGCGGTTATAGTAAATCTTGTTTTCAACTACCTGCTTATATACGGGCATCTGTTCTTCCCCGCTCTCGGAGTCAGGGGAGCGGCTCTCGCAACGGTGCTTTCGAGGTTCTGCGAGATGGCGATTGTAGTTGTATGGGCTCACACGCATCATAAAGAATGCCCTTATATGAAAGGCGTTTACAGGACGCTCGGCGTGCCTTTTGATATTGTAAAAAAACTGTTTGTGACGGGTCTGCCTCTGCTTGTCAACGAGGCGCTGTGGTCGGCGGGTATGGCGATGCTCGCGCAGTGCTATTCAACAAGAGGTCTCAATGTTGTGGCGGGCAACAATATATCCGGCACGGTCAGCAATGTTTTCAACGTTGTCTTTTTTGCGATGGGCGACGCGATAGCGATAATTGTCGGGCACAGTCTCGGCGCGGGCAGGCTTAAACAGGCGAAGGACGAGGCGACAAAAATCATCACCTTTTCAGTGTTTATCGCTACCTGCGTGGGAATAGTCATTTTCTCGACGTCGTCCCTCTTCCCGATGATTTACAACACGAACGCCGAGGCGAAGCGGATAGCGACGCATTTCCTTATGGCTCAGGCGCTTTTCACGCCGCAGATAGGTCTGCTTCACGCGACATATTTCACTCTTCGTTCGGGAGGAAAGACCTTCGTCACCTTCCTTTTCGACAGTTTCTTCATGTGGGTAGTGAGCGTGCCTCTCGCTTTTGTTCTGAGCAGATATACGAACCTTTATGTAATATGGATTTTCGCGTTTCTGCAGATGTCGGAATGGATAAAATGCGTAATCGGGATAATCCTTGTGAAAAAGGGAATCTGGATAAACAACATTGTCAGTACGGAGGAAACAGCGCAATAAAAAACACAAAGCCGTCCGATGAGGACGGCTTTAATTATGCTTTTTTATAAGCTTTTTGCTATCGCGAGCATACGCGGGGCGGCGTATTCGAAAAAGTTGTAATAGGCTTTACAGTATTTGTTAGCGGTAAAGCCGTTTTCCCTGTCTCGTTTGCAGCCTCCGCGGCAGAGGGCGTAGTATTTACAGTCTTTGCAGCGCGGATGGATAATCAGGGATTCGTCAATGAAAGCGCGGTGCTTTTCGTTTAACAGGAAGGGCTTTTCATCAAAAACACTTCCGAGTTTAAACTCGTTTTTGCAGTAAAAATCGCAGGGATAAATGTCTCCGTTTGCCTCAACGACAAAGTAGTGCCCGCAGGTGCCGCACATAGCGCAGCTTTCGGGCTGCCTGCCGAGCAGGATGTTTATATAATTGTCGATATGCCTTATTGAGACATAATCGCCTTTTGCGAAGTCGTCATACCATAAATCAAAGGATTTTTTCAGAAACATTTCATAGCTTTCCGCCGAAAGCGACACGCCGCAGCCCTCGTCGATATAAGGGATGAATTGCAGGAAACTGAATTTGTGTTTTCTGAAATAAGCGTAGGTGCTTTTGATATCCGCCGCGTTTTCATCGTCGATTACGGAGAGGATGTTGAAATCGACACCGTATTTTTCGAGAACGGAAACGGCGTTGAGAATCCGCGGAAAGACGGAGTTTCCGTTTTTGTCGAGACGGTATCTGTCGTTTGTCTTTTTGCCGCCGTCAAGGGACACGCCGAGAAGGAAGCCATTCTTTTTGAAGAAGCGGGCGAAGGCGTCGTCGATAAGAAGGGCGTTTGTCTGCAGCGAATATGAGACGGGGGCGGATATCTCCGCTCTGATTTTTTCCGTAAAGCGTTCGAAAAAATCAAGCCCCGCGAGAGTGGGCTCGCCGCCCTGAAACATAACGGAGAGGGAGGAGGGCGAAAACTCCTTTACGCGGTTTATCAGCGCGCGGACGGTTTCTTCGCTCATTATTTTGTTTTCTCTGCCCTCGCTCGCGGACCTGTAAAAACAGTAGCGGCAGTTCATATTGCATAAGCCCGCGGCGGGCTTGACAAGCAAAACAAGATTTTTCATAATTCCGTTTCCCGTTGACTTTATTTATGTTGATAGTATAATAAAAGAAAAATAATTGCAAGAAAAAGGTGATTTTTTGTCAAAACCGAATGTGATTCTGATTATGACCGACGACCAGGGCTACGCCGACCTCGGCTGCATGGGCTCGGAGGATCTGAAAACACCGAACATTGACGCGCTCGCGGAAAAGGGAGTTATGTTTACATCGATGTATGCGGCTTCTCCCGTCTGCTCGCCTTCAAGGGCGGCGCTTCTTACGGGAAGGTATCCCGGAAACGCGGGAGTGCGGGCGATACTCGCGGGACACAGGAGAGCGAGCGGTCTGACACCCGCCGTGCCTACGCTCGCGACGGCGCTCAAAAAACTCGGCTACGCCACGGGTATATCGGGGAAATGGCATCTCGGTCTTAAGCCCGAATGCCGTCCCAACGCGAACGGATTTGACGAGTTCAGCGGTTTTCTTGCCGGCTGTCTGGACTATTATTCGCATATTTTTTATTACGGAATGTCCGACGGAGGCTGCAATCCGACGCACGATTTGTGGGAAAACGGCGAGGAGGTTTACGCGAACGGCGAGTATCTGACGGAGAGAATCACGCGCAAAAGCGTCGATTTCATAACAAGGCATAAGGATGAGCCTTTCTTCCTGTATGTCGCGTATAACGCTCCGCACTACCCGATGCACGCGCCCGAAAAGTATCTCGAGCGTTTCCCGGACCTTCCGTGGGACAGACGCATTATGGCGGCGATGCTCAGCGCGGTTGACGACGGAGTGGGAGAAATAACCGCGACGCTTGAAAAGCTCGGGCTTTCGGAGAACACGATAATTTATTATCAGAGCGACAACGGTCCCTCGCGCGAGAGCCGAAACTGGCTTGACGGCACGGAGGATTTTTACTACGGCAGTTCCGCGGGCGGTTTTACGGGACACAAGTTCAGCCTTTTCGAGGGCGGAATACGCGTACCCGCGATAATCAGCATGGGAAGCTCCTTCCCGCACAGGATATCCGACGGGGCGCACATAGCCGTTGACATATTCCCGACGGTTCTCGAAGCCTGCGGAGGCAATCCCGCGGATTACGATCTTGACGGCGAGAGCATTCTCGGCACTCTCAGAGGCGGAGAGGAGAAAACTCACGATATGCTTTTCTGGGAAATGGAAGGGCAGACCGCGGTGAGAAAGGGCGACTACAAGCTTGTGCTCAACGGCAGGGTCGTTGAGAGCGAGGAGCCTCGCGCGGAGGTCTTTCTCTCCGATTTAAGCAGGGACCCCGGAGAGAAGAACAATCTGGCGGACGAGCTGCCTGAGATACGCGATGAACTCAGAAAAGCGGCGCTTGACTGGCGCGACAGTATAGAGGAGAAATGGGAGCGTGATTTCGCTTCGAATTACGCGCTGACATAAGGAAATGAGTATAAAGACCGACTACAATCACACGATTTACGCGAGTTACATAGGATATATAACACAGGCAGTTGTGAACAACTTCGTGCCTTTGCTTTTCCTGACCTTTTCGCGGCAGTTCGGTCTTTCTCTCGACAAAATCGCGCTTATTACATCGGTGAATTTTGCCGTTCAGCTCGCGGTTGACCTGATATCGGCGAAGTTCATTGACAAAATCGGTTACAGGGTATCGGCGGTTCTCGCGCACATTTTATCCGCTCTCGGTCTTGCGGGGCTCGCCGTTCTGCCCGATATGATGAAAAACAGTTACGCGGGAATCCTCGCGAGCGTTGTGCTTTACGCGGTGGGCGGAGGACTGCTTGAGGTTCTGATAAGTCCCATTGTCGAAGCTTGCCCTACGGAGAAAAAAGAGGCGGCGATGAGCCTTCTGCACTCGTTTTACTGCTGGGGTCATGTGGGCGTTGTTCTTGTTTCAACGCTGTTTTTCAGGCTTTTCGGTATAGAGAACTGGCGCATACTCGCGGCGCTGTGGGCGGTTATTCCGATTATAAATGTTTTCTATTTTTCGCAGGTTCCGCTTTACTCGATAACGCAGGACAGGGAGCCCGTGCCTGTCAGAAAACTGTTCGGAAACAGGCTTTTCTGGCTGTTCATGGTGCTTATGGTCTGCGCGGGAGCGTCGGAGCAGGCGATGAGTCAGTGGGCTTCCGCCTTCGCTGAGGCGGCGCTCGGCGTTTCGAAAACCGTCGGAGACCTTGCGGGACCCTGCACATTTGCGGTCCTTATGGGAACGGCGAGGCTGCTTTACGGAAAGTTCGGCGAAAAGCTTGCGCTTAAAAAAGCGATGACAATATGCGCGCTGCTGTGTATGGTTTCATATCTTACGGCGACGCTTACGAAGAGCCCTGCGGCGGGGCTGATAGGCTGCGGTATCTGCGGATTTTCAGTAGGAATCTTCTGGCCCGGCACATTCAGTCTCGCGGCTTCGGGCATAAAGGGAGCGGGAACGGCGATGTTCGCGTTTATGGCTCTCGCGGGCGATGCGGGATGCTCGGCGGGACCCGCTCTTGTTGGCTTCGTTTCCGGAGCGGCGGGAGACAATCTGAAAACGGGACTTCTCGCGGCGATTGTTTTCCCCGTGATGATTCTTATCGGTTCGCTTTGCCTGAAAAGAGGAGAGGAGAGACAGCAGGCACGGGGTGAATAACATATTCCCGCGGAAAATAATCGGTTGAAACACCGAAAAAATTATTTTTAAAAAAGTTGTTGACAAACAGAAATGCTTATAATATAATAAACAAGCTTAATGACAGCGGTTTACGGCGGAATAGCTCAGTGGCTAGAGCACTCGGTTCATACCCGGGGTGTCGGCGGTTCAAATCCACCTTCCGCTACCAATACGGCCCGGTGGTCAAGCGGTCAAGACACCGCCCTTTCACGGCGGTAACACGAGTTCGATTCTCGTCCGGGTCACCATAAAAAACGACTCGCCCAAGAGGGCGGGTCGTTTGTTTTTTTGAGGAAGAGAATCGAACAGGGCGCGAGCGAAGCGAGAGCAACAGTCCGGTGGACTGTTGCGGCGCCCGCGTGCGTGCCGTAGGTGCGGGAGCACCGTTAAGCGGGCGATTCTCGTCCGGGTCACCAAACGCACATAACTCGAACTTATTTCAAATCGGAAATACGTTCGGGTTATTTGTTTTTATTTAAAGATTTAATAATTAACATTAATCCGGCTACACTTTTGCAATATTCTTTTTCCCTGTTACAGCCCGCTGTGACAGGGATTTTTTATTGACAGTGTTTTCGGGATGACTTTGTAAGGGGGTTATTACGGAAGGGTTTTAAGGGAGTGATTCAGGCTGTCTTTCGCTTACAGGAGGGCGGTGTAAACCTCTTCGCCTCCGTTTATAAACACCTCGAGGATGTACGCGTCGCGCAGGCAGTCAAGGCTTTTTATTTCGCCTTTATATACCACATCTGCCCTGCCTTCGCGCTTTATGCGGAAACCGTCAGATGTGAGCGTGAGAGCGGGGTCGCCGCCGGTCAGAAGATGCCGTACCTCCCCGACGGGAAAGGCGCGCAGCCTGCCGTTTTCATATGTGATTTCACAGGGAAGCGACATACAGCCGATATCCTTCGGTCCGTAACCCGCGTAATTCCAGCCCGGCACCCAGGAAATCAGTATCGCTCTGCCGAGTTCGTCGCGGAAAACCTGACCCGCGTAACGGTCGGGGCCTTTGTCAACCTCGCTTTCGTATTCGGTGACAAAGAGTCCGTTTTCGAAGGTTCCCGCCGAAAGAGAAAAGCTGTGGCCGTCTTCTCTGCAGACTGACGCCGCAAGCAGATATCCGCCGCCGGATTGCAGGAAAGAAGGACATTCGGCGAATTTCGCGTTTTTCCACTCGCGCATTACTCCTTTGTAATTCCAGTGAAAAAGGTCGCCGCTTTCATAAAGCAGAAGATTCGCCGTGTTTTTTTCGCGGCTGCCCGACGCCATAACGCACCAATACTTTCCGTCGGCAAAGCAGACGGCGGGATCTCTGAAATCGGGAGAGCCGTCGGGAGGATACGAGTCGATGACGGGATTGCCCGCGTATTTTTCAAAATGTATTCCGTCGGATGAATACGCGACGCCGACGGTCTGCTTCCCGTCGCGCACGCAGGCGTAGAAGAGGTAAAGAACATCATCTTTTACAATCGCGGTGCCCGACCAGCAGCCGTCTCTGTCGTAATCTCTGTCGGGGAAAAGCGCGGGAGGGAGTTCTTCAAAGGTGATGAAATCCTTTGTGCGCGCGTGACCCCAGTGCATGCTTTCGTGCCAGGGCGTTTCATAGTGGGGCGCGTGCTGATAAAAGATATGGTAATATCCCGCGAACTGCACAAGACCGTTCGGGTCGTTTATCCAGCCTTTTGCCGGTCTGTAATGAAAGACGGGAGAATCTGTTTTCATCTTTAAGCGCCTCCGTTATGAGTTGATGAGGGACTTTGCAGGAGTGACGGCAAATTAAAGCATACCGAGGAAATGAAGAGTCAGCCCGCAGGCAAGACCGCCCGCGAAGCCCGAAAGATGCTCGCACAGTGTGGCTTTGGAGGTTATTATTCCGTCGAGAACATATATGCCGAGAATAATGAGCGCGAAAAGGGGAAGACCCGAAAAAAACACAGTGCCGTTTTTTACGGAAAGAACCGCGAAAACAGCAATCAGCCCGAATATTCCGGGCGACGCGCCTTCGCCTTCGTCGAGTTTATAAACAAACGCCATAAACAATCCCGACACTAGAGCGGAAACGGCATAGCAGACAAGAGTTTTTACGGGACCGAGCGCCGACTCGACGGCGAAACCCGCAATCAGCATCGCGGCGCAGTTCACAATAATATGAAAGATTCCCACATGGAGAAGCGAGGAGGACACGAGCCTCCAGACCTCTCCCTTTTTTATTTTTCCGCAGGAGAGGCGCAGAGCGCGGTTTATCAGACCTTTGCTGTGACCCGTGAGAAGCTTTTCTTTAAGCGTTACCGCCGCGCCTTCCGGGATGACAAGAAAGGTGTCGAGAACATATATAATGATTATCAGAGCGCAGAAGGATATTGTAAAAACGGGCATAAGTTCACCTTCGGAAACCNNTCAATGCGGAATATACGGTCAGCCGACGACCTCGAAATGAAGCCGGCAGTCTGATGGGGATTTTACCGAAAAGACGGCAAACCCGCCGTCGGCTTCGACAAAAGAAACGTTCCCGGCGCCGGTAAAACCGCCGTTCGGGTAAATCACGCTGCCGTCGAGCTTCACAGTCTGCCCGTCCCGGCAGGGTAAATATATGTATGCCGTCGTATTTCCCGGCACTTCGGCGTCGAGAGTGAACGAGGACTCCGTTTTTGTTTCGGTTGCCGTTATGAAGCCCTTGACGGAGGGAACGACGCATTTTACGGTATCGGGCGAGGTCAGCTGCGGTTTTATGACAAACTCTTCATAGCCTGCCTTTACGGGGCGTATGCCCGCGAAGTATTTGCTCATAATTACAAGAGGTCCGCCCGACCACGCGTGATTCATTGTGCCGTCGGCTTTTGTCCAGCCCTCCCAGAGAGTGGAGTAATCCTCCTTTATCATATCGTCATAGCGTTCGAGCATTCTGCGTTTCGCCTCTTCGTACCTGCCCATTCTGCAAAGCGCCTCAAGCACATAAAACTCCATATAGGGGCTTGAGTTCTTCGTCTTTGTAAGGACGGAGGCGATTGCGCCGTATTTGTCTTCTCCGGCAAGACCCGAAATGACGGCGACGGCGTTTGCCCTGTCATCGGGATAAAGAGCGGAGCCGCTTTTATAGCCCTTGCCCGTCCAGAGCAATTCGTAGCCTTTTTTAATCTGACGCATTTTTTCTTCGGTTTCACCGCAGTTTCTGCCGAGAATTTCAGCCATATCCGCGACACACGAAAGAGCGTAGTAATACCAGGCGTTTTCAAGCGCGGCGACATCGGCGAAGCTGCCCCAGTCCATCCAGTCCCAGGAGCCCGCGCGGTGATTGACAAGATTGTTTTTGCCGATTGTCCAGAGATTTAAGTAATTTACGCTCGCGTCGTAAACGGAGTTCAGGAAATCGCGGTCGCCCGTGTACATATAATATGTGAGAAAACCGCAGATTCCCGCGAGCTGCTGTACGGGAAGTTCAAAGTAATCGTTGCTTATCGGCACAACCGTCTGCAGTACGTTCGTATTGGCGTCGATATGGCCGAGCATTGAAGCGACGCCTTTCTGATAGAGCAGATAAGAGTTCGCGTCGAGCGAGTACATCGACAGCATCATTTCGTTTGTGACATCGCCCCACCACTGGGCTCTTTCTCTGTCGGGGCAATCCATAAAATTGTCGCGCATTGTAACATAAAGGGTGCGCAGAGACTTCTGCCAGAGAGAATTGAGCCTTTCGTCTTCACATTCGAAAATGCCCGAAAATTCGGTGTTGTAGCCCGTTTCCCTGTATTTCAGTTCGAGGATTTTCACGCCCGACGGAATTTCATAGGTGATGTGCTCGCCGTTGAACCAGCCGAGAGCCTCGAACTCCTGCTCGCCGTCTTTGGTGATGTAGGTGTCGCTGACGGCGCCGAGCCAGGTGTTCTCCGTTGAAATTCTGATTGTTTTGCCCGCTTTTGAGGAAATTCTGAAATATGGCGTACACTGGGCGTTATAGGGAATATCGAGAATTATCAGCTTTTTGAACAAAACGGTGACGCCTTTATATTCAGCGGAATTTTCGTAATCCTTCAGCCCGTAATCCCTGAGCATCGGGATACCGCGAGGATAGAGTCTGCCCCACGGAGCGCAGCCTCCCCTGCCGTTTTCGGTCGCGTTACGCCAGGCGCTGTCGTCAAAACCGGGAGAGAGCCAGTCGCCGGGTTCTTTTGAGGCGTCATAATAAATGTTTGATTCGGGCAGTCTGTAATTGGGCTGAGAAAGACCGGAATCCTTCTGATACGCCTTGTTGCGGCAGACCTTCCAGCTGCTGTCGGATATTACGCTCCCCGCTTCGAAGAGGAAGCCCGCCCTGCCGCTGTCCGTATTTGAATAACTTGTATCCTTGCCCCAGTACCAGACAAGAGCGCAGACGGTGTTTCCGCCCGCTTTCAGATATTTTCCTATGTCAACGCTGTCGTAATAACTGCCGTCCGCCGTCGGTCCTCTTTTGACACCGCCTTCAAACACGACGGGCTTGCCGTTGATATAAAGCCAGTATTTCGAGTCGGTTGAAATAAACGCGGTGAGCGACGCGGGCGCCTCCTGCAAATCGACGGTTTTTCTCAGACACATCCACACGTTTTCCTCGCTGCCGTCAGAGGAATCCCAGATATAACGGGCGATCCAGTCGGTTTTGGGCTGAGTGTCAATGCGGGTGTAGGCGACGGTTTTTCCGGGAACGGTATATTCGTTTCTGAAATATGTTTCCGTACCCTGACCTGCCCCGAACAAATCTGAAAAGAATGCGATTACCGCCAGAAAGAAAGATATTATTCTGTTCATTCAGTTTACCTCGCCGCCGGTATGATTAATGATATTGAATGTTGCATACGTCTGCCTGTTCTCCCGGTGATTGAAAATTCAGGATTTTTTTTAAAAGGACAAGTGGTTACACGAGGTCCTGCGGGTATTCGAGAGATATTATTTTTCTGATTGAGTCCGTCAGAGAGATTATTTTCATTGTGTGGGCGTGAGTGATTACGGGGCTTTCGCGAAGTCCCTCGTTTACGCAGGCGCAGAAATGTTCAATCTGCTCCTCGAAACCGTTGCCCGCGTAGGGTACGGGTATGCGTTTTTCGTCTTCACCCCGTATGTTGAGAACAATTTCCTGCGGGGCGTAGAATCTTTCAAGCCGGGCGTAGCCCTTTGTGCCGTAAATAAAGCCTTCGTTGGGCTTTCGCAGAAGGGTTGCGCTCGAGATATCCGCTATGGCGCCGCTTTTGTATTTCAGCAGCACGCAGGTGTGGCAGTCGGTACCGTTGTAAAAATTCGCCTGCGCGCTGATGTCTTCGATTTCGTCGCCGAGATACCACTGCGCGAAATTCAGCCCGTAGCAGCCGACATCAAGCAGAGAGCCGCCGCCGTTTTCGGGTTTGAAAACGTGGTGGTTCATTTCATCCTCATCCATTGTGTAGCAGAATTTACCCTCGACGCCGAGAATTTCGCCGAGCGCGCCTTCCGAAACGAGTCCGAGCATTTTCAGGGTTCCCGGCACAAGTCTTGCCCACATTGCCTCAGTGAGCAGAACATTGTTCTTTTCGGCGCACTGAAACATCATTTCAGCCTCGCGCGCGTTTACCGCCATCGGTTTTTCGCAAAGCACGTGCTTTCCGCCGTTCATCATAAGCATTGAGCAGGTGATATGGGCGGAATGGGGTACGGCGATATAGGCGGCGTCAATGCAGTCGGACTGCGCCATCGCCTCATAGCCCGCGAAGCTTTGCGGAATATCAAATTCCTCCGCGAACGCCCGCGCGCCTTCTTCCGTTCTCGACGCGACGGCGGCAAGCAGGGCGCCCTGCGTGTTTTTTACCGCGCGGGCAAAACGGTGAGCGATTGTGCCGGTACCGACAATGCCAAATCTGATTTTATCCATTTCTCTCTCCTTGTGACAAATGAGCGGGATGAGGGCGGAATGTGTTCCGCTTTCATCCGCGGTATTAATCTTACCGTAATTTTAACAGAATGTTTTTATAAATACAAGAAATATCGGGCAATCGGCGCGGCGGAGGCGTGAAAGTCCGTTTTTTCGGACATGGTTTGCGGGATAATGGCTGTGAGGAAAAACATAAAGGAGGATATTATGTGCTTTTTTGACGAACTGTTTGACCCCGACGCGCTTTTCGATTTTGACGCGGACGGGAAAACCGGATTGCTTGACGTTTTTATCGCGAACGAGTGGTTTGAGATCTTCAACGAATACTGCGACCTGAAAGAAAAGCAGAACGATATTCTCAACGGAAAATATAACGGCGCGGATAAAAACAATACCGGTTTCTGAATGACGGCACAGGGAAAGCCCGGCTCATCGTAAGACGAGCCGGGCTTTGTGTTTTTGTTGTTTTATTGTTACGGTTTGATTGTAACCTTATTGGAACCGAAGAGTTTCTTGAAGAAGGCGATGAGAACATCAAAGAACCCTGTCTTGACCTTGATTTCAATTTTTGCGGTCAGCTCTTTGCCGTCGCCGCCCTTCTGAACTTTTCCGGCTGAATCGACTACTTTGACCGTAAGGGTTTTGTCCTGAGCGACGGGGTCATTGATTTCATAGGTTACCGAGGTTCTGTCGCCGCGACTGACTTCTTTGTTGCCGTCAAATACCGCAAGGAAATATCCGTCGGGAACATTGCTTGCTTTGGCGACTACGGTAACTTTGGAGTTTTTGTAAACCTCACCCGATTTAACGCTGAATTTGACTTTGCCGATAAGATATGCGTTGTGCTTTGCTTCATCAACAACCTTTTTGCAGGTGTCGCAGACTCCGTCGTTATTGCCGTCCTTGTGCCCCGTGGCTTTTACGGTGACTGTTTTTCTGCTTATTTCAATACCGCAGACGGAGCAGTAAACAACGCTGTCATATTTTCCGTCTTTTTCACAGGTGGGAGATTTTTTGTTCTCTTTGACTGCCGCCGCGGGTGTGTGGTCGGCAAGGGGCAGTTCTTCATAAGTTGTAAAATCACATCTTGAGCAGGTTTCGTATTCCGCGTAGCCTTTTTCTTTGCAGGTTGACGCTTTGCCGTCATGATGGATTATATCGTGGCCGAGAGCGTCGACTGCCACGGTTTTCTCCTGAGCTTCAAAAGCGGGGTTGTCAAAACTCGCGGCGTAGGTTGTTACGCCCGCTTCGGTGCAGGTTGCGGTTGTTGTAACTGCGGCATTAACGGTTTCTTCTTCTTTATGGCTGCTGTCTCTTGAGCAGACGCGGGTTGCGGTGCAGGTTGAATTGTCGGCGGACCATTCATAATCCGGCTCGCCCCAGTCGTGAGCGGCGGGCTGACCGCTCGGCGTTTCTTTTGTCTGAGCTGTGAAGCCGGGCTTTGTGAATGTTGCCGTATATCGGATTATACCGTCCGTAAAGCAGGCTGCCGGAATTTGCTGTGAGGTTGAGTCAACAGCTTCGCTCACTTCTTTGCCGCAGACGGAGCAGGTATGCTTCGCGGTGCAGGTTGAATTATCGGCGGACCAGGTGTAGGTTGCCTCGCCGAAGGTGTGGTTATCTTTGGGGGAGTCTTCATAGCAGCGGGAGCAGACCTGCCAGTGCTGAGTGTCATCGCTTTCATAAAACGAGGGATAGGCGTGGCCGAGGGCGGGAATGGATTCAGCCGACGTAGTGGTTAGCGTTGTGCCGTCTGCCTTGAGGTATTTGCCGCAGTCATCACATTTGTAGTATTTGTTATTGCCGGGCTCGGTGCAGGTGGCGGCCTTCGCGGGGATTTCTGTTTTGCTCGTATGAGGGCAGACATACTCGGAAACATTTACCGTGCAGGAGTTGGATACATCGGTGTTCTGTATTGTTACCGTGATTGTGGCTGTGCCCGCGCCTTCGGCGTAAACCAGACCGTTGTTGTTAACCGATGCCACGTTCGTATTGTCCGAAGACCAGACGAGAGTTCCGACGGCGCCTTCGGGTAATATTGTGGCTGTCAGTTGGCTCTGAGAGCCCTCTGTAAGATTGAGGTTTGTTTCGTTAAGCGAAATGCCGGTCGGAGGAATAATATTGACGGTTGACTTAAGGTCGCTTGTGTTGATCAGAATCTCGGAATCGCCCGTATCTGTCAGTTTACATTCGGAAAGACCTATTGTCTTCTTGCCCGAAACGCCGGAGGCGACTGTGCAGCTGAATGTCATAATATCTGTGTCGGAGTCGCTTGAATAATCGCCGTGGGATGTTGCAAGCAATTTATTTTGATTTGAAATTGTTACATAAACATAAGAACTGATATTCAGTTTTTGCATAAGCGCACTCGTCAGGTCGTCGATCTCCGCATTGGAAAAGTTGACAAAATTCAGCCCTTGGGGAATATCCAGCTTGAACCGGGTTTTTGCCAGATTGCTGACGGGAGCTATTCTAATCGTATAATTGATTGTGTCGCCGGGGAAAGCCTCGGTTTTGTCGGGAATGATTGAAATGACAACGTCTTTTTCAAACACGGCGGTATAGCTGCGATTTTCTTTGACTACAAAGGAAAAAGCCTGCTCTTCAACAATGGAGCCGTTCCCTGAGATCCAGTGAATGAAGTGCCAGCCGGGATTCGGTTGGGCATAGATCGTAGCCGTAGAGCCGTATTCGAAGCTGCCTCCGCCCGTTACCGTTACCGTGCCGCCTTCTGCGGGCGAAGCGGCTACTGTGACGGTGTAGGTTTCGCCTTCCGCGGACGCAGGAATCAGAACGGGGGACATAACGCCGAACACCATTGCCAGCGCGAGAACGAGGGATAAAATCTTTTTGGATAGTTTCATAATTATTCCTCCTTGAACAAAAAATCAATCAACAATACTATTTTACATTTTATTGTATAAAAGTGCAACAGGTTTACAGCGGATTTCTAAAAAATCCGTTTGTCAAGAGGGGTCAGATAATTCCGCAGGGGATGAGGACTGCGAGCAGGACCGCGACCGTTCCCCAAAGGCAGATGAGAAATTTCTTCTGCGTTTTGCGGGGCTTGTCGTAGATGAGGTTCGCCGCAAGGAAGAACGGAATATAAGTTGTGATGAATACGGGAAGCGCGCCCCACCATTTGTAAACCCAGATGAACGCGGGCGTGGAGGCGAGGAAAATCTCGAAAACCGAGAAGAACAGAGCGTTTCCTATCGCGAAAAGAACGCGGTTGTTGATGCCCAGAATCTTTTTGTCCTTGTCTTCGGGCAGGAGTCCGACGCTCATAAAGCCCGCCACCGAGAACATAAGCGAAAGCTCCCACGAAACGCCGACAAGCAGTATGAAGCTTGTGCTTTCGGGCGATACATGCCACAGGGCGTAGCCTGTGAAATGGCAGATTACCGCGTTGGCGATTTCATAAATCCAGTGAACGCCGTAAAGCGCGAGGGCTGCCGCCATGCCGTCGTAATTCTTCTTTTTCCACTGAGGAATCCAGATTCCCACAATGACAAGAGCCAGCAGGGCTATGAAGGTCCAGTTGAAATTGTCCGTGCTGCGTACTGCCGCTTTTGCCGCTTCCGCGGCGGCTTTCGCAACGGCGGAACCGTCTCCGAATAACATAAACGCACTCTCCTTTTTTTATTGTAATTTACGGGTTTGACTGCTTTTATTATAATGCAGAAAAGCGGTAATTTCAATAAAGAAATAATCCGTCCGTCATTCCGCTGTATTAAGGGATGAAAATTTACAAATTTTTCTTATTTTGGTAATTGATATATTTTATTATTTAATATATAATCAAACTGTATTATTATCTGCGTGACGACGCCGCGCATAAAAAAGGAGAAAAACCATATGAAGAATTCAATCTATGTTCTCGCTTACGACATCGGAACAACGGGCGTAAAAACCTGCCTTTTCAGAATCGACGAGACAATAACGCTTGTCGCGGACGCGATGCAGGGCTACGAGCTTTATATTCTGCCCGGCGGCGGAGCCGAACAGGATCCCGATGAATGGTGGGAGGCCATGTGCAACACCACAAAGCAGGTGTTCGCGAAAACGGCTGTTACTCCCGACCAGGTTGAGGGTATTTCGTTCTGCTCACAGATGCAGGGACTTGTTCTCGTTGACAAGGACGGCACTCCCGTTCACAGGGCGTTCAGTTATATGGACCAGCGCGCGACCGCGCAGTTGAAGAGAATTATGGCTTACGGTCCACAGATAGCCGGCGCGAACATAGTTAAACTCATCCCCTCTCTTATGGTAACGGGCGCGGTTTCCTGCTCCGTCAAGGACCCCGCATACAAATACGCGTGGCTCAAGGACAATGACCCCGAAGCTTTCGCGAAGGTATATAAATGGCTCGACGTCAAGGAATATCTCATCGCGAGAATGACGGGCGACTATGTAATGACTCAGGATTCCGCTTTCGGAACGCTTATGTATGATTACAAAAAGGGCTGCTGGAGCGAGAAAATCGCGAAGCTGCTCGAGGTTGACGTAAAGCATCTTCCCCGCCTTGTAAAATGCACGGATAAGGTCGGCGGCCTCACCGCGAAGGCGGCGGGCGAGCTCGGACTCAAAGAGGGCACAGCCGTATTCGGCGGCGGCGGAGACGCGTCGCTCATCGGCGTAGGCGCGGGCGCTTCAGCTCTGGGCGACACCCATGTTTATCAGGGCACATCGGGCTGGGTAGGCACGGTTGTTGACAAGAGCATTGTCGATACCTCGGCTCTTATAGCCGCGATAGTAAACGCGGACCCCGGCAGATTCAACTATTTCGCGGAGCTTGAAACGGCGGGCAAGTGCCTTGAATGGGTCAAGGACCATCTCGCGCTCGACGAAATCGGCATCTTCCTTGAAAAGACTCACGTCGCCGAAAGCAAAGAGACGGTTTACACCAGCCTTTACGATTATCTTTCAAAGGTTATTTCGGAAGTTCCCGCAGGCAGCAACGGAGTTATATTCACCCCGTGGCTTCACGGCAACCGCTGCCCGTTCGAGGACCCGAATTCGAGAGGAATGTTCTTCAACATCAGCCTCGAAACAGGAAAGAGCGAACTTATCCGCGCGGTCATCGAGGGCGTATGCATGCATATCGGATGTAACCTGCCAGATTCTTTCAGACTGCACGGGCAAGATTGTCGAGACGGTTGAGTCTCCGCAGAATATCGGCGCGGTAGGCGCCGCGGTTCTCGTAGCCGTCGGTCTCGGATTCATCAAGAACATCGAGGCTTCGAAGGAACTCATCCCCGCCGTAAAGAGATTTGTTCCCAACAAGGAAACGAAAGCGGCTTATGACAAGAACTTCGCCGTTTACAAGACGCTTTACAAGAACAACAAAGAAGCCTTCGCGGCGCTCAACGCGCAGTAAGAAGAAACAGAAGACCCCCGCTGCCCGAAAAGGCGGCAGACAGGGCTGTATTCAATTATAAAAACTCAAACCGGAAACCACATTACCATCCACACGGGAGGAAAGAAAAATGAAAAAAACACTTATAATCTTAACGGTCTTCGTGCTCATTCTCGCAATCTTCACGGGCTGCGGCAACAAAATCAAGGGCAGTGAAAACGTTACCATGGCGGGCGAGGAGGAAATTCCCGCAATGACTCAGGACGACGGCGCTCTCGCGCGCGATGAGGAAGGCAGAATGATTGTCGCCGTAACGGGCGAAAACGGAGAAGCTCTGACAAACGCTCAGGGTGAGGTCGCGACGACAGCCGTTCCCGTATCCGTTGCCACGCTCAACGGGGATCTTGTTGAATCCCGCTTCTTCCATGTTACGATTCCGAAGAACTGGAAATACTCGGCGAGCTATCAGAACGTAATTATCACATCCGACGACAAGAATGAAACCGACAAAATCGTCATTTCGTCACGCAGTCTTGAAGAGCAGGAAGGCAAGGCGGAATACCCCGGCGAAAACATTTTCAAGGTTTATAAAGGCGCCACCGTCATTGAAAAGGATAAAACCGAAAAGGTCAAGGTCGCGGGCGTTGAGGCTACCCGTGAGCGTCTCGATGTTTCGGGCGCGAAGATTACCGACAGCGTAAGCGAGGAGCAGGCGGCTAATTTCGAACTCCGCGTAATAAGCTACTACACCTTTGAAGGTCCCAACGCGGTTTACGGCGTCCGTTGCGAGTCGAAGGACGCGAAAACGGCGGACAAGGTGTTTGAAGAAGTTATCAACACAATGGTTCTTTATTAAGGAGGAGCGCAATGTTATTCACCCAGGATATAGGCATTGACCTCGGCACAGCCAACACCCTCGTTTATGTCAAGGGCAAGGGCATAGTCATCCGCGAGCCCTCCGTTGTCGCGGTTGACCGCAAGCTGACTCCGCCCAAAGTTGTCGCGGTAGGCAGCGAGGCGAAGGATATGATAGGGCGCACTCCCGGCTCGATTACCGCCGTGAGACCGCTCAAGGACGGCGTAATAGCGGATTTCGACGTTACCGCCGATATGATAAAGGAATTCGTGAAGCGCGTTACCAACCGCTCTCCGCTCAACAGGATAAGAATACTTATCTGCATTCCCTCGGGCGTTACCGAGGTTGAGCGTAAGGCCGTATATGATGCGGCGAAGAGCGCGGGCGCGAAATATGTAAGCCTGATTGAAGAGCCTATGGCTGCCGCGATCGGGGCGGGGCTTCCCGTCGCCGAGGCTTCGGGCAGTATGATAGTCGACATCGGCGGCGGAACAAGCGAAGTCGCGGTTATTTCGCTGGGCGACGTCGTTACCTCGAAATCGGCTCGCGTGGCGGGCGACAAATTCGACGAGGCGATAATCGCCTATGTCAAGAAGAAATACAATCTGCTGATAGGCGAGCGCACGGCCGAGGATATAAAAATCAAAATCGGCTCCGCCTACCCCTATGACGGCGAGGGAACCGTGAACATCAAAGGCCGCAACCTTATGGACGGTCTGCCGAAAAATGTCGATATCACAAGCGAAGAGGTCCGCGAGGCTCTCTCGGATGTTGTCGGTGAAATCGTTGACGCCGTCAAATCAACTCTTGAAAAAACACCGCCCGAACTCGCGGCGGATATCATAGACCACGGCATCACCCTTACTGGCGGCGGCGCTCTTTTAAGAGGGCTTGACAGACTTATCTCGGTCGAGACGAAAATTCCCGTAATCGTTGCGGCGGAACCGCTCGACTGCGTTGTAAGAGGAACGGGAGTCTGCCTTGACAATGACACCTTAGCCGCTCTCGGCAACAAAAAATACATCTGATTCCGGAGTAAAGATATGCGTATTTTCCGCAAATCCGCGTTCAAAATCTTCATAGCGGTCATAGCCGCGCTCGCTCTCGGCTGTTTCATCGCCGCGCTCTCACACAACGGAACTTCACCGCTCTCACGGGTGGTGGGTTTTGTGTTCAGTCCGGCGCAGAAGCTTGCCGCGGGACTTTCGCGCGAGCTTTCGGATATTCCGTATTCCTTCCGCTCGGCTTCCGTCATAAGCGCGGAGAAGGACGAGCTGCAGAAGGAGCTTGACTCAATGAGAAGTCAGCTTGTCGAATACGAGCAGCTGAAAAGGCAGAACGATTTATACAGGGAGTTCCTTGAACTCAAGGAGAACAATCCCGATCAGAAATACTGCGAGGCGAACATCATAGGACGCGACAGCACAGATTTTGCCTCCGAATTCACTTTGAGCAAGGGCAGCCTGGCGGGAATATCGGTCCAGGATCCCGTCATCTACGGCAGCAGTCTTGTAGGCGTGGTCAGCGCGGTTACTCCCACAACCTGCACCGTAAGGACGGTTCTCAATCCCGAGGTCAATGTCAGCTGCTATGAAATCCGCACAGCGACCACGGGCTATGTGACGACGACGGCGGCTCTTGCGGAAAAAGGTCTCTGCCACATGCCGAACCTTGAGGGCACGACTCCCGTCACGATAGGCGGAATCGTCTGCACCTCGGGCGTGGGCGGAGTTTATCCCGCAAATCTCATAATCGGAACAATTACCGAGATTGACGACGCGACGGTTGACATCAGCGCCGCGGCGGTAATCGAACCCGCCGCCGACCTCAAAACCGTAACGGGCGTGTTCGTTATCACCGAATTCGAGGGTCAGGGAATGTCGTAATTTGCTTTGCAAATCAAAATGAATAATTGAGTAATGAATAATGAATAATTAAGGGCGGGCTCTGCCCGCACCTGATATATATACAGCGAAGCACATTAGTTTGGAATTAATTATCTGGAATTGAAAATATGATCGAACAGCAAAAGCAAAACTACAAAAAAGCGGGACGGCTGGCGAGCGTCGCCGTTCTTGTGCTTATAATGAGTGTTCTTCAGAACACGCCGGGCTGGTTCCCCTCCTTTTTCGGCGCGAAGGCTTACCTGCTTATTCCCGCGGTTGTCAGCGTCGCGATTTTCGAAAAGGATATCGGAGGAATTTTTTTCGGTCTGTTCGCGGGAGTGCTCTGGGATATCTGCGCTTCGGGAAGCGATTATTACGCGATTTTTCTCGTTGTCGCGGGCTTTGTCTGCGGCTCGCTTCTCAATAATATAATGAGGCCGAATATTCTGACGAATCTTCTGCTTTCGGCTGTATGGACCGCGGTTTTCTGCGTCGGTCACTGGATTCTCCGCTATATCATTGGCGGACTTGACAATTCCGTTCACGCCCTTCTTACATACTACCTTCCGTCGTTTATATGGACGGTCGCGCTCTCCCCGGTAATCTTTCTCATTGTCGCCGCGGTCGAAAACGCGTTTATGCACGATTTTTCGGTTCACGCCGACCTTGACAGGGAGAATTGAGCGTTGCGGCAGAATTATAATCGCGCACAGCGAAAAACGGTAAAAGAAAGAAAAACAATCCTCTTTTTTTGACAGCAGGAGGATAGAGTTTTAAATAAACAGAAATCTTATTTCGCGGGATAAAATAAATCATCAGATATAATTTTCCCCGCGATGTGAAAACGCGGGAAGAAGTGAATCAACAGGTATAATTTCCCCCGCGACGTGAAAGAAGGTGAAACCGTGGCACAGAACAAATACAGAAGAATAACGGCGGCGCTTGTGTTCATAGCCGTTTTCGCGGTGTTTGCGGGCAAAATGGCGAATCTGCAGCTCGTGCAGGGCAGCACATACCGCGCCGAGAGCAACGCCGTATCGCAGCGCACGGTTTCGGTCTCCGCGGCGAGAGGCGAGATAGTTGACAGATACGGCACTCCCCTTGTCGAAAACCATCAGGGTTACGCTCTTGTGTTCGACGGCGCATATTTTCCGACTCCGTCCGAGCAGGAGGAGCGCGACAAAATAATCATAAGCCTCATCCGCAAGCTTGAAGCCTCGGGCGAGGACTGGAACAACACGCTTCCGCTTGAAATCGACGCCGAGGGAAAGCCCGCTTTTATGGAGGACAGGGACGCCGACATAAAGAAAATCAAGCGTGAGGATTTGCTCAACCTCAACGACTACGCGACGGCGCAGAACTGTTTTGACGCCCTCGTTTCAAGATACAAGCTCGAAGAATACACTCCCGAAGAGGCGCTGAAAATCGGTTCGGTCTGCCTTGCGATGAAGGAGATTGGCTTCGGTATCAGCACTCCCTACACCTTCGCGGACGATGTCAGCGAAAGAACGGTGGCCGCGATAAAAGAGAACAGCGTGTTCTACCGAGGAGTTGATGTCGAGGTCGTTCCCTACCGCGATTACGCGGACGGCACCATAGCGCCGCATCTGCTCGGCACGGTGGGCTTCATAAACGCCGAGGAATACGCCGAGAAGAAGGATGACGGCTATGCCATAACCGACGATATCGGCAAGAGCGGCATTGAATACGCTATGGAATCATACCTGCGCGGAAAACCGGGCGTGAAAACGGTTTATACGGACGCGTCGGGTTCGGTCACGGGCTCCGAGATAACAAAGGATCCCGAACAGGGCAATACAGTTGTTCTCACGATAGATTCGGGTTTGCAGAAGGTGGCGCAGGACGCGCTGGCTCAGGCGATGAACGACTACGCGGTTGAAAAAGGCAATATGGTAACTCCCGCGGGCGCGGTCGTGGCAATCGACTGCAACACGGGCGAAATCCTTTGCAGCGCGTCATATCCGACTTACAATATAGCGAATTATTACGACAATTACGCGGAACTCAGTCAGCGCGACGGCGATCCGCTGTGGAACCGCGCCTTGCAGAGCTCTTACGCTCCCGGCTCGACAATGAAACCCTCGGTTGCCTGCGCGGCTCTCGAAACGGGACTTATAGACGAAAACTACACCGTTTACTGCTACGGTAAATATATCTATCTCGGGCAGGAGTTCAAGTGCGAACAGGCGCACGCCTCGCCCTATGTGAATGTTGTGCACGCCATTCAGGAAAGCTGCAACACTTTCTTCTATGAGGTCGGCAAGAATCTCGGTATCACGAAAATGAACGAATACCGCGTGCTTTTCGGTTTCGGTCAGAAAACGGGTGTTGAGGTCAGCGAGGCGGCGGGTATTCTCGACTCGCCCGAATACCGCGAATCCATAAATCAGCCCTGGCTTCCCGGCTACACGGTTCAGTCGGCAATCGGTCAGGCGGGTAACCTTGTCTCTCCCGTTCAGCTGTGCAACTACTGCGCGACAATAGCGAACGGCGGCACGAGGTATTCCGTTCACCTGGTAAAATCGGTGCTTAAATACGACAACTCGGGCGTGGTTATTGAGAAAACTCCCGAAATCGTCAACAAAGTCGGGCTTTCGCAGAAGACGCTCGACCTTGTGCGCGAGGGTATGCACAGGCTTTGCAAAATCGGTTACTGCCGCAAATATTTCGCGCACTTAAAGCGCAGTATCGACCCCTCGGGCAAGACGGGAACCTCGCAGGAATACAGAAAGATAAACGGCAAATCAACGAAGATAAACAACGGCTTTTTCATTTCCTTCGCTCCCTATGACGAGCCTCAGATTGCGGTGGCAGTTGTGGGCGAGGGTATGACATCGGGCACATATGTCGCGCCCGTGGCGGCCGCCATATATGAATACTATTTCTCCGAGGGCGAAAAACCCGCGGAGGCGCAGGCGGAAAATACACTTATCGGTTGAGGAGAAATTATGGCACAGAAATATGTATTTGTTTCGGGCAAGGGAGGAGTAGGCAAATCCTCCGTCGCTCTCGGCATTGCCCGTTCCATGAGCGAGAAGGGACTGCGCGTGCTTATAGCCGATTTTGACATCGGTCTGCGTTCGCTCGACCTTATGCTCGGCGTGTCGGAAACGGTTGTTTTCGACTGGGGCGATGTGCTCCTCGGCAGATGCTCCATAAAAGACGCGGTCATAAACAACGGCTCGCTCGCTTTCTTCCCCGCTCCCCTTGAATATGACGAGGCGTTCACGGCAGAAGAGGTTACAAAGCTTTTCGGGGTGCTTGACCGCGACTTCGATTTTATGCTTTTCGACGCTCCCGCGGGTCTCGGCAGAGTGTTCGAGCTTGCCTGCGCTCCTGCTGAAAAAGCGGTGCTTGTCACCACTCCCGACAGCGTGTGCGTGCGTTCCTGCGGAGCAGCCGCGGCAAAGGTCCGCTCTCTCGGAATCGAGAATCCCGCTCTGATTATAAACAGATTTGTCGAAAAGCCCGTAACAAAGGGCAGGCTTCTCAACATAGACGACTGCATTGACTCCGTTTCGGCTAAATTAATCGGCGTTGTGCCGGAGGATTTCGCAATAGTCACCTCCTCCGTCACGGGCGTTCAGCCCGACAAAAACTCCCCCGCGACAAAGGCCTTCAACAGAATATGTCTGAGGCTCAACGGCGAGAGAGTTCCGCTTTTTGAGGATTGATTTTATGGAAAACACCACAATAGCCGCCATTTCGACTCCCGAGGCGGCGGGTGCGCTCGGCGTAGTGAGAATATCGGGAGAAAACGCAATAGAGACAGCCGCGAGAATTTTCACTCCCGTAAACGGTGAAAATTTAGCGGATACCAAAGGCTACCGCGCGCATTTCGGAACCGTTCACGACGGAGACGAGAGAATCGACGAGGCGGTATGCCTTGTTTTTCGCGCTCCGCACAGCTACACGGGCGAGAATACGGCGGAAATCACCTGCCACGGCGGACTTTTTGTCACAAAAGCCGTTCTGCGCGCGGCTTTCAACGCGGGCGCGGTTCCCGCTGAAGCGGGCGAGTTCACGAAAAGAGCGTTTTTAAACGGCAAAATCGACCTTGCCGAAAGCGAGGCGGTAATGTCGCTGATAAGCGCGAGGGGAAAGCAGGCGGCAACAGCCGCGCTGAATACCCTTGACGGCAGATTAAGCAGAAAAATCGCGGAATGCGCGGGAAAAATCACCGCCGTTCTCGCTTCTCTCGCCGCCTGGGTTGACTACCCTTACGACGAAATCGAGGACACCTCCCCCGATGAAATGCTGAAGGTTTTTTCGGAAACGGCGAAGGATATTGAAGAGATTATCGAACGCTACGATACGGGCAGAGTTTATACCGAGGGCGTTGACACGGCGATTGTCGGCAGACCCAATGTCGGCAAAAGCACGCTTATGAATCTGCTTTCGGGCTGCGAGCGCTCGATTGTCACGGATGTCGCGGGCACGACGAGGGATGTCGTAGAGCAGAGCGTGCGGCTGGGCTCGCTTATTCTCAATGTCTCCGACACGGCGGGAATTCACGAAACGGATGACAAGGTTGAGAGCATCGGCGTGCAGAGAGCGAAAACCCGTATGGAGAGAGCGTCTCTCGTCCTGGCTGTTTTCGATTCCTCGGAACCGCTCAACGCAGACGACCGCGCGATTCTCGAAGCGTGCAGAGGAAAACTCAGCATAGCGGTTATCAATAAAACAGACCTGCCCGAAGCGGCGGATATTTCGGATATTGACGGTTATGTTTCGGCGGTTGTGCGCATTTCGGCGGCAACGGGCGATGGAGAGAAGGCGCTTGAAAGCACTGTATCGGAACTGCTGTGCGCGAAAGGCTTCAATCCCGAAAATCCCTGCCTGCAAAGCGAGAGGCAGAGAGAGTGCTGCGTGCGCGCCCTCGGCTTTTTAAATGAGGCGTCGGACGCGCTGAAAACGGGAGTGACGCTTGACGCAGTTACGGTCTGCGCCCAGCGGGCGGTTGACTCCCTGCTCGAACTCACGGGCGAAAAAGCCGCGGACGCGGTGATAGACGAGGTTTTCTCCCGCTTCTGCGTGGGAAAATAAAAGCATCATTTGAAAGATATCCGGTTTTTTGACGGAGCGGAAATATATTTGAATATATATTGAAAAATATAAATATATAAGTTATAATTATTCAGGTATATACAAAATACTTTTTAATTTTTAACGGAGGAAAAATATGAAGACAAGAAAGATTATCAGCATTCTGCTTGCGCTTGTTATGGCGGCGTCGGCACTCGGCTTTTCCGCTTTCGCGGCGGATGTCACAGAGCCTGTGAGTGTCGAAGGCGAGGACATAACGATTGACGGCAATGTCACGGTGGAAGATGCCGGCGACGCGGTCTATGTCTGCGGCGGAGAAACCGGCGCGGCGAGCGTAAAAGTCAACGGCGATGTTTCGTTGAAAATCATTAATATAGACCCCGAAGTGTATTTTTCAGCATATGCGCTGAATATAAACGGTCTTGACGGAGCGGCTTCGGCAAACATAACCGGTAATATATCTGTTGAGGGCGGCGACTCCGCAACCGGCATTTATACGGATAAAGGTGACGTTGTTGTCGGCAAAAATGTTTCGGCTAAAGGCGATAATTATGCTACCGGAATTGATGTTTACAACGATACTGTCAAAATCGGCGGTGATGTCAGCGCGGAAGCAACCTATGCCGACGGCGTGTGGATATATTCAGGCGACACGCAGACCACGACCGTGGAAGGCGCAATCACCGCGACAGGTAAAAACGTGACGGGCGCGGAATTAAATATAACGCAGCCCGATGAAGGGGTAACGGCTCCTTCAATTTTGTTCACAGCCAAGAATGGCATTACAGCCAAACAGAACGAAGAAGAAGCCGATGATTACTCCGGCGCCATGGGCCTTGTTTTAGACAACGCAGGCGGAAATATAAAGGCGGATATAACGGGAGATGTTGTTGCCGAAAGCGCCATCGGAAACGCAGTCGGCATCGGCGTAGGCGGCGGAAATGTGGAAGAAATGGTGCCTGTCGCCAACGGAACAAACGAAGTTCTCATCCACGGCAGTCTCATTTCCGACGGAGCCGGAATCACCAAAATGGTTCAGCCCGTCCTTGAAGATGAAGAACCGTATGACGCGGTCACAAATATTTTAATTGAGAATGAGCTTGACGCGAAAGAAGCGGGTGTAGTTCTTTCAGCTATGCCGGTGATTGACGAAATATCACCTTCCGAAACCGAGCCCGAATCGAATATCAACCTGACCGTCTGGAAAATCAACCTCAACGAAGACGGCAACGCGGCGGCTGTCGCGAAGTCGGTTTATATCTTGACTCCCGACGGAGTTGACGACCATAATGAAACCGAACTGGTTCCCGCGACGGAATTTGAAAAGACCATCAACTACATTGTCAAGGTTGAGCAGCCCGAAGAAGGCGGCACAATCAAAGCCGTTGATGAAAACGGCAACGACCTTGAAAAGAGTTTTGACTTTGACACCGCAAAAGAGGGCGACAAGGTAATTATTGACGCCGATCTCGAAGACGGTTATTCAATCAAGGCGGCATACAACGGCTACGGAGAAAAAGTCGAGCTTGAGAAGGATGAAAACGACAACTATTACATTGTTGTTCCCAAGGGCGGCGGAGTTTATCTCAGCGTTGAACTTGAAAAAGAAGACAATCCCGATAATCCCGACAACCCCGACAATCCCGACAACCCCGACAATCCCGACAACCCCGACAATCCCGATGCCGGCGAAGCGACAATAGAACTCAAGGACTATAAAGCGCAGGACGAAACGGGCTACAAAGAGAGCAAAGTATTTGCCGCTGTTGCCGAAAACATGCCCGAAAACGCGGAAATTCACTGGTTCGTTAACGGCAAGGATACCGGAAAAACGGGAGAAACATACACAGTCGAGGAACCGACGGACGAATATACTGTTCAGGCGAAGATAATTGACAGCGAAGGCGAAACGGTCGCGGAATCATCATCCGAAAAGGTGACGGTCAAGAACGGATTCTTCGACAAGATTCTCTGGTTCTTCTCAGATTTCCTGACAAACATTCTCAAGAATCTCTTCGGAACTCTTTGCTGACGAAGAATAATAGATAATTAAAAACGGCGGGTTATCCCGCCGTTTTTTGCGTGTATTCGTATTTGTTATTCAACCTCAACTGTTCTGACATCTTTTCCTTTTCCGGTTGCGTAGTCGATTGTATATTTTGTGCCGCCGGGAGTTCCGTTGAATACGGCTATCACCCTGCTGCTGTTATCAACCATCCAGCGGTCTCTTTTTATATAGCAGTCGCGCTGATATCCGTCTGACACATCATAAACCGAAAACGCCTGTGACATAATGTTCTGCGCTCTTTCGGTGTAATCCTTGTGCCTTCTGTTGCAGAAGTTGGGGAAGGGTTTCGCGCATATAAGTTTAATCGAATCGTTTTTCTTCTTCAGTTCAAGCACGATTTCAGCCGCCCAGATGTCAACGCCCGGCGCCATACCGACAATGAAATCGGTGTATCCGTCGGCGACAGCCTGTTCGATAACAGGTCTCAGCGCTTTTTTGATATCCTCTTCGCCGCTTTTGAGTTTTTCGGGTCTGTGACCCGTGAAGCAGCAGGCGAGGGGCTTGTCCTTTTCGGTTCTGACGGTTGAGTTTTTGTTATCCTGCTTCTTGCGCAGCGGGCGGTTCTGACGGCTTTTTTCAAGTTCGGCGTGGAGCGATTGCCATTCTTCGTTTGCGGATTGAAGCAGAGTGAGAAAATCCTCGTCAAAATTGTTTACATCTATTGAAAAACGAGAGTCCTTGTTTGTTTTGACAAAATAGCTGTATACGGGAAGAATGTTATCGGGCAGATTCTTTTTCGCATAAAAGTCGCCTTTTTCAACTTCCTTCACAAGAGCGTTTGCGATAACAGCCAGCGCGTATGCGGGAGGCATGCTCAAATGTCTGCATTTTTTTTCGATTTGTCCTAAAAAATAAATAAAATTGTTCTGATTTTTAGATGCGCTGCGGGAAAAACTGCTTACATATTCCCTGTTGCGAAGAGGCAGCAGAAGAAGGTGGGATTTCCGGACGATATCGCCGAGTTCCTTAACATCGACAACGCCTTCAAGTGATTTTTCCGCGGCGATTTCCCATTCTTTAATCAGTTTGTCGTAATCATCGGCGTGGTCTTCCGCCTGAGCGTCATCGCCGCAATACTTTCTTTTTGCGGCGATGATGGAGTCTATTATTTTATCGCGGAGGCTTGCGGGCTCGAGTATCTCGACATAGTCGGAATACTGCATAGCCCAGTATTTCATGGCTTCGGGGATGACCTTGACTTCGCACAGAATGCTTTCATCCTCTTCCTTTGTGAAGCGGATGCTCTGGCCGAACCAGTCGATAAGGTCGCTTATTATGCTTTTGCTCGCGCGGAAAACGGTTCTCAGCGGAGTTCCCGTCTGCATATAAAGCTGCTCGGCGGCGGTCGCGGGAACATCTTTCAGGCCCCTTACCCTGCTTTTGGGCTTCGCGGGTTTGTCGAGAATTTTTATATGCGTTATTTTGTCTATGCGGATATTCTTGACATCGTCAAATTCGTCGTAGTTGCAGGTGAGATAATACTTTTCGTTGTTCGCCACTATCGAATAGGGGTTGGCAATTCTCATAACGGGGTTGCCGACGGCGTCCCTTTTCGGATGCAGCTTTTTGTCTTTGCCGTAGTCATTGTAAATGAACGACACCTGTCTTTTCTTTTCTATCGCTTCATCGATGATGCCGATGTTCGCGACTATCTGCTCGTTTATGACTTTGTCTTTTGAAATGAGGGAAAGCTTGCTGAGGCTTTTTGAGAGTTTTTTTCTGCTCGCCACTCCGCCGAGCTTGCTTAACTGTTCGATAAGCTCCCTGCATTCGTATTCGGGGATGTTCTTGGAAAAAAGTATGGCTTCGGTCAGGAGGCTTATCTGGTCGGAGTCGAGTTCGTGGTGATAGCGGTAGTTCGTGCAGGTCTCGGTGCCGTCCTCGTCGGCGCATTTGACATTTTTCGGCAGTCTGTCGCAAATGACAATGTCGGCGAACTCGGGGGAGTCGGTAAGGTCGGAGAGCCCGCGTTTAACGGCTTTGCGGTCGAGGGAAATGCCGTAGATATCGTAAAGCTTCTTGGTAATTTCAGCCTGGGTCATACTGTTGACGAGGTTGCCGTCAGAGTCTCTTGTCTCATCGGTGTATTCTTTGAGAATTTCGAGAATATAGACATCGGTCATCTTTTTTCTTACGGAAGATTCTGTCTGCATACCGGTCACTCCTTTATTATTTTCATTTATTATTATATCATTCACGCACAGCATTATCAACTATGCTATGGGTTAAAAACGGGACATAGTTGTCAATCAGGCGTAAAATTCCTTCATATCGTCAAGACGGAGCAGAGCGGGATCGGCTCCGCCCGCCGCGCCGACATCAATGTTTATCCAGGTGTCGGTTTTAAGAATTCTGCCGCGGTATGTTTCGCCGTAGTATTTCGTGGGGGTGTGGCCGAGAACAACCGTTTTCGACTTGAAGTAGTTTTCATCGATTCCCGGGCGCGTCCAGACGAGGTCGTAAATGTCGTATGACGAGAGCCTGCGGTGAGGGCTGAAATCACCGAGCCCGCCGTGAACAAAGACGAAGCGTCTGCCTTCACAGTCGATTTCGGCGTAAAGAGGAAGATCCTCGACGACAATCCGACGATAAGCCGCCGCACAGCCGAACGCGTCCTGCAGAAGCTGCAGGCGGAAGGCGTCATCGAGAAGGTGGGCGCGGCGCGAGCGACCGCCTACAGGCGCGTTGAAAGGTAGCGTCATGATTGTTCTTATCGCCGGCGCGTCGCACGTGGGGAAGACGCTCCTCGCG
>CADAER010000049.1 GCA_902787025.1 Oscillospiraceae bacterium
ATCTCTTTGAGGACAAAGCAGGTGGTGGTTTTGCCGTTTGTTCCCGTTATGCCCACCATATCGAGCTTCTCGGCGGGATTACCGAAAAAGGCGGAGCAGAGCAGGGAATAAGCGCTTCTTGTATTCTCAAACATTATCTGTCTTTCAAGACCCATATCGCGCTGGACAGCGACGGCGACCGCGCCGTCTTCAATGGCTTTACGGGCGGCTGAGTGACCGTCGAATTTCGCGCCTTTTATGCAGACGAAGAGGCAGCCGGGTTTTACTTTTCTTGAATCATCGGTTATAAAGTTGATTTCTTCATCGCTTGTGTAACCGCTGCACACAAGCCCTTCGAGAATTGTTCTGAGTTTCATAAAATGCCTCCGTAAATCAACCGAAATCGGCAACGCCGGAATTTGTTTTGAAATAGACCTTGATAACCGTACCCTTGCTTACCTGCGTGCCCGCGGCTATGCTCTGCGAATAGGAAACGAGTTCGTTCTTATTCGTCGAGGAGTTGTAGGAAACGGTAGCGCATCATATATTGAATAGCCTGAAAAATCGGGCACTTCGGTTGTGGCTTTTTCGGCATCCGTCTGCGTGTAGAGCACGACATAGCCGTTTCTGGGAATAATCACACCGTAAGGCGGCATCTGCGATGTTACTTTATCGCCGTCGCCGACGGTTTCAACGGTGTAGCCCGCCTCGTTGAGATCAAGCACGGCGGATCTTAAATCGGTGCCGACATAGTTTAGCATCGGCGTGTCGAGTTCGGCGCGCTCCTCGGGAGTATACTGAGGCTCGACATTCATATATGTAAGGGTGTTTTCAACGACCTGCGCCGCTATGGGAGTGCATATCTGACCGCCGTTTATGTAGCCGACAGGCTCGTCGACGATTATCAGAACGGCGATTTTCGGGTCGTAAGCGGGAGCAAAGCAGCCGAAGGAGGCAACATAGTGCCCTTTGCCGAGACTCAGCTTTTCGGATGTGCCCGTTTTGCCCGCGAGGTGGTAACCCGCAACATAAGCGTTCTTACCCGTACCTTTGGTAACAACATCCTCCATCATACTCGTTACGGTTTCGGATGTTTCTTTGGAAATAACCTGGTGAGGACATTGCCGCTTTCATCAACGGTTTTCGCGACAACATAAGGCGTTATAAGATATCCGCCGTTCGCTATTGTCGCTATGGCGGTTGTTATCTGAATAGCGGAAAGCTGGAAGGTCTGACCGAAAGCCGAGCTTGAAAGGTCGACTATGCTCATATCGTCGAGCGGGTGATATGTGCTGCCCGCAACGGGAGTCGCTTCGCCGGGCAGATCTATGCCCGTTTTCTCGGTGAAGCCGAACGCTTCGAAATATCTGAAAAATGTTTCCTGACCGAGACGCTGACCGACAGTGATGAAAAACGGGTTGCAGGAGTTCATAAGGCCTTCCCTCAACTGCTGGTAGCCGTGGCCCTGATGATTGTGGCATTTGATTACCTGGTCGGCAACGGCAATGCTGCCGTAACAGCTGTAGCTGTAGCTTTCATCTATTGTGCCTGATTCGAGAGCCGCGGATGTGGTGACAATTTTGAAAACAGAGCCGGGCTCGTAGGTATCGCTGACAAGGAAATTACGCCAGTTTTTATAATAAAACGCTTTCTTCGCCGCGCCCTGCTCTTCTTCATCCTCAAGGGCTTCGACCTCTTTTTTCTGGTCGTCGGTGAGAGCGTAGGGATTGTTTAAGTCATAAGCGGGAACATTTGCCATACCGAGTATCGCGCCGGTGTTGACATCCATAACTATTCCGTAGGCGCCCGCGCCCTGCGAACTTTTGTAAACCTCGCCGAGCGCTTCTTCGAGGTAGCGCTCCGGGCTTGCCTTTGAGAACATCGTCATAATAAGCCTCGACGCCGCCCTTTCCTTCACCGTCCGCGCCTGTGAATCCGATAACGCAGGAGGCGAGAGAGCCGTAGGGATAATATCTTATTACATCGTCGTCAATGCCGACCGCAAGGCGAAGTCTGAATGTTTTGTCGGAAGCGGAAACCGTGTTGCCTTCGTCATCTTTTCTGACTGCCGTGTAGGTAACTTTTTCATCAAGAATAGAGACAACCGCTTCTTTTTCGTCATACTCAACATGATTTTTGATTACGACATAAGTCGCTTTGCTTTCGTCTGTCTTTTCCCTGATTGTGTCGTAATCCACATCTTCGAGAACGGACGAGAGTTTATCCGCGATAAAGCTTCTGACCTTTTCACTGTCGGGTATCGCGGAGGCGTTTATGTAGATTTTCCAGGCTGACGCGCTCTGCGCCAGAATTGTTCCGTTTTTGTCATATATGACGCCTCTCATCGGCGCGAGTTCTTTATCCTGAAGTTGATTCTGCTCGGCTTTGTTTTTATATTCTTCACCATTTACGAGCATAATGCGGGCGAGGTTTATAACAACAAGGGAAAACGCCAGAACCATGGCGGCGGCAACAACAATTACCCTTGTGTATAGTCTTTGTGAAGTTGTTTTGTTAGCCATAAACTTTCACCCTTTGATTAAAAAACAGCCGTCCGGGCCGCAAAGTAAAATTTGCCGCAATCAGACAGCTATAATCTGTAATTTCAAGCGCTCATCTTTTGTTTTTGAAAACAAAGGCAGAGTCTTTGCCGTTGCTTTCAAAATAATGAATCTGGTATTTTTCAATCTTTTTAAGGCCGAGAACGTTTTCGGCGTAATCCTCAACCATATCATCTGAAATCATTGAATTTAACTGCATATTGAGACGCACGTTTTCGCTCTGGACTATTGAGAGTTCGTTTTTGAGTTGCTGCGATTCGTGCTGTGCCATTGAAAGTCTGACGCGCGAGCCGATTATACCCGCGAAGAGCATAAGCAGAACGGTCGCAGCCGCGATGACTCTGACGGCGTTTGCGAAAGCGCCGACGGATTCCCGTCTTAACTGCGCTTTCGATTTGGGCGCCCTCGGCTCGACGATTACCGGAACAGGAGGCTGTTCAACACGGCGTTCAGGCAGCGGTATTGCGTTGAATAATGTGAGGTCGTAAGCTGAGCTGCTGTTTGACGCCATTATTTAACACCCCTTTTCTCAAAGTTTCTGCGCCGTTCTCAGTTTGGCGCTTCTTGCTCTTGGATTCTCTTCGGATTCTTCTCTTTCGGGAACAACAGGTCTGAACACTTTTGCCTTGGGTTTCTTGCCGCAAACGCATACAGGGAAATCCTTCGGGCAGGTGCATCCTTCTGTCAGGGACGCGAAGACCTGTTTCACTGTTTTATCTTCAAGTGAGTGGAAGGTTATTATGCTGAGCCTTCCGCCTTTGTTCAGGCATGAAAACGCGTCTTCAACCGCTTTGCCGAGTCCGTCAAGCTCGCCGTTTACATAAATCCGCAGCGCCTGGAAGGTCCGTCTTGCCGGATGAGGCGGGTAATGTATTGACGGCATCCGCCGCCGATAAACCTTCAATGCTCATCCTCATATCGAGAGGAGCGTCCTTGTGGAAGGAGAACCCTCTCGCGGCATCGTCAAGCTGCCGGGAGCTGACACCGAGATCGGCTAAGATCCCGTCAGCTGAACAGACACCGAGTTTTGAAAGGATAGAGACAATGAAAAAGAAGTTGTCGTGAACTATTGTGACTCTTCCGTCGCCGCCGAAGCGTTCTTTAAGGACTTCAATCGCCTGGGGATCGCGGTCAATGCAGATTAATCTGCCGTTTTCGCCGAGGCGGGATAAAATCTCCGCGCTGTGGCCTCCGCCCCCTGCCGTGCAGTCAACATAGACGCCGTCGGGCTTGATGTTGAGAGAGTCAACCGTCTGTTTAAACAGAACGGGAATATGGTGAAATTCCATAGTTTAAGGATTAATAGTCAATAATTGAAAAATCGAAATCGTCGTCAAGGTCGTCGATGTCGGCTTCAAGTTTCGCGAAGGCTTCGGGATTCCAGAGTTCTATTCTCTGACCCGCGCCGAAAATGCTGACAGCCTTTTCGAGGTTTGCGTATTCGCAGAAGTCGGTGCGGATTGTGAATCTGCCCTGCGTGTCGCTCTCGACTCGGTCCGCGTTCATAAAGAGTTTGCGTTGAATTTTCGTAAGTGTTTCGCCGGACGCTTTTGCGTTGATTCTTTCAACCAGCGCCTGCCAGCCTTCGAGGCTGTAAAGATAGAGGCAATGTATATCTTTAGTGAGAGGTTTGCAGACTACAAACTCGGTGCCCAGATTGCCGCGAAGTTTGGCGGGAACAGCAAGTCTGTTCTTCTGGTCAAGATTATTCTGAAATTTGCCCATGAAATCGATAAACATACCGTTCCCACCTCCTTTCGGGCTCCACTCAGCGCGAATTTTTCGCCTTTTTTCACTTTTCTTCACTTATTTGCACCTATTGTATAATATATTTCTCCCTTTTGCAAGTTTTTTTTGAAAAAAAATGAAAAAATTTTGAAATTTTTTTGACTTTTTTGATTTTTCTTGTGTCCGGCGGAATTCTGACCACAAAATATTGATTTTCCACCGTGTTTTTAACTTTCGATGTGGAAAACCGTGTGGATAAACGGTGACAAAAAGTTACAAAAAAAGCACCGGTAACAACCGATGCTTCGATTTTTATGTCTGTTTTTTGAAAAAATGCGGGTTTTCCACAGAAAATGAAGGAAATGCGGCGGATAATTCGCTGTGATTATATCGGTGAGATATTTTTTCGTATGACAAGGCAAATAACTGCGGAAATATCCAACACATATTACAATATTATTAATGAAAAAGGGAACGCGGATTCGAATCGTCGTGCGCAGACCGGCAGGAGAATTTTTCGTCAGGCGAAGCGAAAAACGCAGGGAATACTTTGTGTATTGCCGAGTATTTTCGCAAAGTATGGCGGAAAATAATCCGTCGGGATGTGTGCGTAAGATTCAATCAAGTTCCCCAAATAAAAAAACAGGAGCAGCTGTTGCCGCCCCCGCTTTAAACGATTTATGACTTTACAGAGTCAGATTAACCGAGCTCTGCGAAGTATTTGATTGTGCGGACCATCTGGCTGGTGTAGCTGTTTTCGTTGTCATACCATGAAACAACCTGAACCTGGAAGAGGTCGTCGCCGATTTTGGAAACCATAGTCTGTGTAGCGTCGAAGAGTGAGCCGTATCTCATACCGATAACGTCGGATGAAACGATGGGATCTTCATTGTAGCCGAAGGACTCGGAAGCTGCTGCTTTCATTGCCGCGTTGATGCCCTCTTTGGTGACATCTGCGCCCTTGACAACAGCGGTAAGGATTGTTGTTGAGCCGGTGGGAACGGGAACTCTCTGCGCGGAGCCGATGAGTTTGCCGTTGAGTTCGGGAATAACAAGACCGATTGCTTTTGCAGCGCCTGTTGAGTTGGGAACGATGTTGGCAGCGCCTGCGCGTGCTCTGCGGAGGTCGCCCTTTCTGTGGGGACCGTCAAGAATCATCTGGTCTCCTGTGTAGGCGTGGATGGTGCTCATGATACCGCTCTGAATGGGAGCGTAGTCATTGAGAGCCTTTGCCATGGGAGCAAGGCAGTTTGTTGTGCAGGATGCAGCGGATATAATCTGGTCATCTGCGGTGAGGGTGTCGTTGTTTACGGAGTAAACGATTGTTTTGAGGTCGTTGCCTGCGGGAGCGGAGATAACAACTTTCTTCGCGCCTGCGTTGATGTGAGCCATGCTCTTTTCTTTGGAGCAGTAGAAGCCCGTGCATTCAAGAACAACGTCAACACCGAGTTCGCCCCAGGGGAGATCTGCAGCGTTTGCCATTGCGTAGATTTTAAGAGTTTTGCCGTCAACTGTGATTGTGTTTGCTTCGTCGTCTGCTGTTACGGTGTGAAGATTTTCGCCGATTATGCCGCAGTAGCCTTTCTGCGCTGTGTCATACTTGAGAAGATGAGCAAGCATTGAGGGTTTGGTAAGGTCGTTGATAGCGACAACATCATAGCCCTCTGCGCCGAACATCTGGCGGAAAGCAAGACGGCCGATTCTGCCGAAACCATTGATAGCAACTTTAACTGACATTGAGAATACCTCCAATAAAATAATTATATTTAATACAACATTATTAAACCTTTATTATTTTATACATTTTTATGTGTTATTGCAACAGATTTTTTTGCAAAAACCGTGTTTTTCAAAAACTTTGTAAACCTGTTGCAAAAATCACCTTTTTCAAAGTAATTTTGGTGTAAATATGCCGAATGTTTTTCACCTTTGCCTCTTATTTATGATATTTAGAGCCTGCCGAAATAGAAAACGCGCGGTATATCTGCTCGAGGAGCATAACTCTCGCGAGCTGGTGCGGAAAAGTCATCGGGCTCATTGAAAGGCTGATATCCGCCCTGCCCTTGACTTCATCCGACAATCCGCAGGAGGAGCCTATAACGAAGCATACGCCGGACGCGCCGCCCGTCGCGAAATCCTCAAGTTTTTCGCTTAACTGTTCGGAGGATAGCATTTTGCCCTCGATACACATAGCGATAACCTTTTCGCCCTTTTCGATTTTCGAGAGAATCTGCTTTCCCTCTTTTTCGAGCGCGGATTTAATCTCGTTTTGCGAAGGAACATCCGGCAGGCGTTCGGGGGTGAGTTCAATTATGCTTATTTTGCAGAGCGCGCCGAGCCGCTTGACATATTCGGCGCTCATATCGCGCAGATACTGCTCTTTGAGTTTGCCGAGGCAGATTATTCTGACATTCATCATAAATATCACCGTTATTGCAAAACGCCGATAAAACTATCGGCGTTCTGAATTAATATTAAACTTTTTAAATCAATATGCGAATTTCGCTTTGCCGTCGCAGCCGAGAACATCCTTGATTTTATGCTCGACCATCTCCTGGATGGCGACACGGGCGGGAGCGAGATACTGTCTGGGATCGAAGTGGGAGGGATTCTCCGCGAAATAGGTTCTGATTGCCGCCGTCATCGCAAGACGAAGGTCGGAGTCGATGTTGATTTTGCATACCGCTTTTTCGGCTGCCTTACGCAGTTCGCTTTCGGGGATACCGATGGCGTCATCCATCTTGCCGCCGTGCTCGTTAATCATTTTAACGAATTCCTGAGGAACGGATGAGGAGCCGTGAAGAACTATCGGGAAGCCGGGAAGACGCGCGGAAACTTCCTCAAGGATGTCGAGACGGAGTTTCGGATCCTGACCGGGCTTGAATTTGAAAGCGCCGTGGCTTGTGCCGATTGCGATTGCAAGCGAGTCAACGCCTGTGCGGCTGACGAAATCCTCAACCTCTTCGGGTTTTGTGTAGGATGAATCTTCGGCTGATACGCTGACTTCATCCTCAACACCTGCGAGAGTTCCGAGTTCGCCTTCAACGACAACGCCGTGAGCGTGAGCGTATTCAACTACTTTTCTTGTGAGTTCGACATTTTCTTCATAGGGTTTGCTGGAGCCGTCAATCATAACAGAGGTAAAACCGCCGTCAATGCAGCTTTTGCAGAGTTCGAAACTGTCGCCGTGGTCAAGGTGAAGCGCGATGGGAAGACCGCTTGTTTCAATGGCGGCTTCAACGAGTTTTACAAGGTAGGTGTGGTTGGCGTAGTTTCTCGCGCCCTTGGAAACCTGAAGGATAAGGGGAGCTTCAAGTTTCTCGGCAGCCTGAACGATGCCCTGGATAATCTCCATATTGTTTACATTGAACGCGCCTACGGCATAGCCTCCGTTGTAAGCGTTCTCAAACATTTTCTTTGTGGTTACGAGTGGCATATTTTTACCTCCTGAGTAAAATTTACAAGTGATATTATACATTCATAATAAACAAATGTCAACTTGAATATTTGGTGAAATTATACAACTATCAAATCCGCGGTTCCTGCGGATATGAAATCGATGAGAAACTGCGGGGAGAGCGCGACGGTTTCGCCTCTCGCGCCCGCGCTGACATAGATTCTGTCAAACAGAAGAGCGGTTTCATCGACGGCGGTGGGGAACTTCTTTTTCATACCTATCGGGGAGCAGCCGCCTCTTATATAACCTGTGGTCGGGAGTAAATCTTTGACATGGAGCATTTCGATTTTTTTCTCGCCGAAATGCTTTGCGGCTTTTTTCAGGTCGAGTTCTTCGTGAACGGGAATGCAGCAGACTCCCACTCCGTTTTTTTCTCCTCTGAAAACGAGTGTTTTGAACATCTGCTCGGGCGGAATACCGAGTTTGGCGGCTGCCGTATCGCCCGACAGGTCGCTTTCATCGACCTCATATTCGAGCAGTTCAAATTCCGCCTTCGCCGCTTCGAGCAGTCTTATGACATTGGTTTTCGTTTTGCTCATTTTTCGATTTTCGAAATTCTGAATTCAAATGAATAGACCTTGCCGGATTTTACTTTATAAGGCTTGTGCAGGTAAGCGCAGCCCGGCATATCTCCGCCTACTCCGCGCTCCGCCGCATCGAGACAGACGGTAATGTAATCATCCTTTTCGAGTTCAAACAGGTGCTTTGCCCTGTCAAGTTCTTCGGGAGTGTAGTAGCCGGCGTTGAAGCCGAACGCATCGCTGAGGGCTTCGATTATTATGCCCCTGCCCTCTTCGTTTGTAAATCTGAGAGAGCGGACATCGCAGCGGTGGCCGTTTTCCTGCGGGCGCATATATCTGTGTTCGAGTTCGGCTACCTTCATTTTGTGAACGGCTATTGCCGAGCCGGTCTTGCGGTCGCAGTAGTTTTCATACGGACCTCTGCCGTACCACTCGCAGTTTTCAAAAGCGGAGTCTATGCCGAAACGCATACCGACTTTAAGCATCGGCAGGGCGAGACCGCAGGCGCTGTGCGAAACGGTAACCTCGCCGTTCGGGGCGAAGGTATATTTTGTTGCGACACCCATTGTGAAAGGAGAGAACCATGCGACAATGACATTTACGCCGTTGTTGTCGTGATAAACCGAGGTGTTTGCGGCGACGGTCTGCGCGGTTGAGCGTTTCCACTGATAGAGGGGGTGAATCGCCGAAAGTTTCGGCACGAAGTTCAGGTAGCCTATGTCGTTATCGGTAAGTGCCCTGAAGAAATCGGGACGCATGGGCGATTCGGGCGAGATGACTTCTTCGCCGTCATATTCGAGCGAGACGAGGGCGCCTTTCACGATTTTCGCCTTGAAATTTTCGCCGACAACCTTGATTTCGGAGCCTGACTTTTTGTATTTCATATCGCCCTTCGCGGGGTTTACGGGCAGATACGGTCTTTCGCGCAGCATAATCTGTGTGAATGTGATTTCATAACCCGCTTCCGCCCAGGGAGTATCTTTCGTCTGTATGAAATGAACATTGAGAATAAGTTCGCCGTCAACAGGGAGATTTGTGAAATCGCCGTCGAGTTTAACTGTTTTTTCGGAGAGAGGAGCGACATCGAGGTCTTTTATCTCGCCCGCCATAATGATTTCGCCGCTTCGGGTGATATCCCAGGTAACTTTGCAATAATCGGCGAGAGAGACAAAGAGGTTTTTGTTCTTGATGATGATTTCGCCCTTGACGGCGTCGGAATCCTTCGCTTCAAGATTGGCGTAAACTTTTTTGACCTCATAGTATGACGGGTGCGGGATTCTGTCCGCTCCGATAATTCCGTTTGCGCAGAAGTAAAAGCTTGTGTTGCCTTCGTGGAAGTCTCCGCCGTAGAGCCATTTTTCGGTGACTCCGTCATCCTTGCGGATGGACTGGTCAACATAGTCCCAGATAAAGCCGCCGCACATATGGTCATACTTTTCGAAATCATCCATATACTCCTGGAAATTGCCCAGGCTGTTTTCCATCGCGTGTGCGTATTCGCAGTAAATGACGGGCTTGTCGGCGTATTCCTTCGCCTGTATGGGTTTATTGTCGGCGGCAAGAGCGTTCGCGACATTATCGTAGGGAGTGGTCTTGACCGCTTCCTGGTCGCGGAGTTTCGCTACAATGCTTTCGACGGGATACATACGGCTGATGAAATCGGATTTTGTGAAATCGAAATCGCCTTCATAGTGAATGGGTCTGCTTTTGTCAAGCGCGAGAATCGCTTTTCTTTCATGCAGGAAGTTTTCGCCGTCACCCGCCTCATTGCCGAGCGACCAGAAACATACGCAGGCGTGGCTGCGGTCGCGCAGCACCATTCTCTCGGCTCTGTCTTCAACCGCCTCTTTGAAGTCGGGATTGTTGCCGGGGCAGTTCTTGCGGCGCACGCCGTGGCTTTCAACATCGGCCTCATCCATAACATAGAAGCCGAGTTCATCGCACATTTTGTAAAGAATCTCTTGATTGGGGTAATGGCTTGTGCGTATGGCGTTTATGTTCGCGCGCTTCATCAGGTACAAATCCTGATAATATCTCTCCGTCGGAACGGCCCAGCCGCTGTCGGGGTCGAAATCGTGGCGGTTTACGCCTTTTATAATCACGCGTTTGCCGTTGATATAAAGCACATTGCCTTTTATCTCAACCTTGCGGTAGCCGATTTTTATTGCTTTGCAGGAGAGAATCTTTTTGCTCTGTTTAAGTGTGATGACAAGGTCATAGAGGTTGGGCGCCTCCGCGGACCACTGCAGGGCGTTTTCTTCTGTATATTCCGTTTTGAGAACGGTCGCGCCTTTCGCCGCCGTTGCTTTGAGAGAAGCGATTTTGTTAAGTTTACCGTCTCTGCCTGTTGAAACCTCAACCTCGCAGTCCGCGGGCGCGGAACCGTAGTTTTTGAGCGTTATTTCAAGATTCAGTGTGCCGTTTTTGTAATCGGAGTCGAGGCTTGTGTCTGCGAAGAAATCCCTTACGCAGAGTTTTTCCTCCGCGTAGATATAGACCTCTCTGTAAATGCCTGAGAGGAACCACATATCCTGGTCTTCAAGATAGGTGCCGTCGGTGTAGCGGTAAACCTCGGCTGTAACCTGATTTTCGCCGGGAGTCACATAATCGGTTATATCGAATTCAGCGGGAGTCATCGAGCCCTGCGAATAGCCGACTTTGCGCCCGTTTATGTAGAGGAAAAAGCCTGCCTTGACCGCTCCGAAATTGATGAATATCTCTTTGCCCGCCCAGTCTTCGGGGACGGTGAATTTACGGCGGTAAACGCCGAGTTCGTTTATCTTCTCATCTATTTTCGGGATTTCCTTTTCATTGGTTGAAATACCCTTTGGGAAGAAGGAACAGAGGTAAATCGGCTTGCCGTAGCCGTTCAGCTGCCAGACGGAAGGCACGGGCATATCGTCCCAGACGGAATCGTTGAAGTCGGGAGCGAAATACTCGGTTGATGTGTATGTGACATCCTGCTGCCAGTAGAATTTCCAGATTCCGTTGAGGCTTATGCGGTAAGGCGCGTCTCCGCCTTCGAGAGCGGATTTTTCGTCTTTGTAAGCGTTTGCGTTGTTGTGACCGTCTTCCTTGTTTTCTTTGATAATAAGAGGATTTTCCCAGTAGCGCAGTTCTTTCTCCATAATCTTTACCCTTTCGTTTTATCTTCTTGAAACATAGCCGGCAAGGTAGCCGTCGAGGTCAACTTTCAGCGATGAGTTGATTAAGTTTGTCGCTATCATTATCGCGCCGAACGCGTCGAGCAGGACTATCTGCTCATCGGTGAAGAATTTACGCATTCTCGAAATCATATCTTCGTTTATTTTGCCCTTCGGATCGAGAACGAGGGCGCTGCCGAACTCCTGAAGAAGCTTCTGCTTTTCGTCAAGTTCGAATGTTTCCATATCTATTCCCGAATCAACAAGGATTTTCGTGAAGAACATTGAGCAGATAAGGCACTCGTTTGTGTTTGAAATCGAGTAGCAGAAAATGTTTATGTCGAGGTCGCTTAAAAATTTCGCCGCCTCGGCTCGCAGGTCATACCAGTCCATAAGCGCTTTGAAGGCGGGAACGCTGTTCAGAAGCGTGCGCTTCATATTTGTCATTTTGCCGACTTTGAGGTGCTCGTCGTGAGCCTGTTTAACCTCGGGCGATGCGGTTTCATAATCTATCATAGGTATAAGAGCCATAATCAATTCCTCCGTTAAAATTCAAAATCTTTCGCGTCCGCTTCGGGTGACGCGGGCGGAACTTTTGGTTCGCGTTTCAAAGGATCGTAAATGAATTTTCTGCACTTGCCTTCGGGACTGACTATTCCCTTGCGCACACAGAGAACCGAAATTCCGCCGGGTGAGAGTCTGCCGTGCAGGCAGTAGGCGCAGGCGGGCGGATACTTTTTTGCGTTGACGAGTTTCTTGTTCATATTTTTCGCTCCTTGAAAAATATCGGTGATTTTAATATTTTAACATAATATGTTATATATATCAAGTTTTAAAAAACAGTTTGCGGGCGGTCCGTGAAATTTACAAAATTAACAAAATTATTACATTTTCGGGGTTGTTAAATAAAGGATATTGGTATATTATAAAGCAAAAGTAATCACCTGAAGGCGGTGAAAAGCATGGCGTGCAAAAATATTATTGATTTACATATTCACACGGACAGTTCTTTTGACGGACATCACTCTGCGATGTTCCTCTGCGAGAGCGCCGAAAGCGCAGGTCTGCGCGCCCTTGCGTTCACCGATCACATTGAAATCGACCGTTACAGGGAAGACAGGTTTGACGTTACCGCGAGAGACTCTTATTTTCACGCGGCGAACGCCCGCTCCGCGTTCAGCGGAAAACTTATTGTCGGAATAGGCGTTGAACTCGGGCAGCCTGTTTACGACACGGAAACGGCCAGGGAGCTTCTGAGTATTTTCGACTATGACATTGTTATCGGCTCCGTTCACAACCTGCGCGGTATGAAGGATTTCTGCGACCTCGATTACGAGACGGAGGGCGCTGATTACGAAAAACTGCTTGACGAATATTTTGACGAGNNNNTCATCTTACATACCCGTTGAGATACATAGTCGGCGAGCAGAAAAAAGATGTTGATTTAAAGAAATACGCCGATAAAATCGACACTGTTCTCAGGACGGTCGCCGAAAACGGAAAGGCTCTTGAAATCAACACATCGGGTTTGCGCCAGCCTTACGGCGTGACGATGCCCGAACTCGACATTGTCAAACGCTTCCGTGAACTCGGCGGCGAATTCGTAACTGTCGGTTCGGACGCTCACTACGCGAAAGATCTCGGCGCGGGAATTGAAGAGGGTATGAAAATCGCGAAGGCGGCGGGCTTCAGCTGTATTTCGCTTTTCAAAAACCGTATGGCTACCCCTGTTCCCATTGAATAAACGACACTGAAAGGACACGCGGACATCCGCGTTTACCGGTATATATTATGAAACTTACCGTTGATGCGGCGGCGAAAATCAATCTTTCGCTCGACATCACCGGCACTCTTGAAAACGGATACCACAGTCTTTTTATGATTATGCAGTCCGTCAGCCTGTGCGACACGGTGATTCTTGAACTGACAGACAGCGGAACGATTGAGCTTACCTGCGACGAGGAGAACATTCCCTGCGACAGACGCAACAGTGCGTTCAAGGCGGCGCTTATGTTCTTCACGGAGGCGGGAGTCAAAAACCGCGGATTGAAAATACATATTGAAAAACGGATTCCGTTTTGCGCGGGACTTGCGGGCGGAAGCGCCGACGCGGCCGCCGTCATAGCGGGGCTTGACGCTCTTTATGAAACCGGACTTTGTCAGACCGCGTTGTGCAAAATAGGGCACAAGGTCGGCAGTGATGTTCCGTTCTGCCTGACGGGCGGCACAAAGCTTGTTGAGAACTCGGGAGAAAAAATCACTCCCCTTCCCGCTTTTCCGGACTGCTTTATTGTGCTGGCAAAGCCCGAGCAGGGTGTTTCGACCGCCGCGGCTTACGCGGAGTTTGACGGATTAAAAGATGTGAGGCACCCCGACAATGAGGCGATTTTGCAGGCGATGAAAGACGGCGACTATGACGCTCTGTGCAGGAACAGCGCGAATGTTTTCGAGCAGGTTGTCAGTCTGCCTGAATTCACCGTGATAAGAGAAACGCTTGACGCCTGCGGGGCTGATCTGACCCGTATGAGCGGCAGCGGACCGACAATGTTCGGGCTGTTTAAATCATTCTCCGATGCCGAAAGAGCAGAGAGAGAGCTGAAAGCTTCGGGCGTGTGCGGAACGGTGTGCCTGTGCAAGCCGATCTCGAGCGGGGTTTCGGTGAGGTAAATAAATAAAAAATCAGGGCTGTCCGTGAGGACAGCCCTTTGTGTTGGGTTATTTAATTATTTATCAAGATTTCTCTTGCAGACTGTGACGGTCTTGAAAACATCGTCGAACTTATTGAGTGCTTCGTCGATGACTTCGTCGGTGTCGGCAAGCGAGGTGTAAAGACGGCTGCCCGCGAGGGTAACAATGCCGTGCGCCATATAAGCCGCGCCCATTTCTTCCATGGCAACCTTTCTGCGGAGCATTTCGGGCTTTGTCTTGAGCATCGGAATAGCCGATTTCGCAATGTTGAGCGAGCTGAAGTCATAGCTCATTGCGCCCGAGCACTCGAGGTGAACGATGGAACCCTGGTTGTAAACTACGAAGGGAAGAGCGTATTTATCAACAAGACCCTGAAGGCCCGCAACGAGTCTGTCGCCTGCCGCGCCTGCTTTTTCGCATGCGTTCGTCTTGACGATTTCCTGAATTGCGCAGTAGCCTGCATAAGCTGAAAGCGGGTTTGCCGCGAGTGTACCGCCGACATAGGCTCTCTTCATCATCGTGCCTACGCCTGCCGCCATACCGCTGACAAATTCTTTCTTGCCGCCTACGCCGCCCGCTGAGGGGTAGCCGCCGGCAACGATTTTGCCGAATATTGTAAGATCGGGAACAACATTGAAATAGCCCTGTGCGCCGCCGGGACCTACGCGGAAGCCGGTAACAACTTCGTCCATAATGAACAGACAGCCGTATTTGTCGCAGAGTTTGCGAACGCCGGCGTTGTAATCGAAATCAACGGGTCTTGTGCCGCTTTCGGGACCTACGGGCTCTACGATAACGCAGGCTGTGCCGCCGCGGAATTTGTTGATTTTGAGCATGCTCTCAAGCATGTTGAGGTCGTTGGGACGGACTTCGTCGGTTGTGCCGTAGCAGCCTCTGGGAATACCGTGGCTCTCAAGGAAGAATCTTGAGCCGGGGATTTTAAGACCGTAAACCATCTGGTCCGACCAGCCGTGATATGCGCCGCCGACCTTGATGACTCTTTTTGCCTTTGTTGCGTTACGGGCAACACGGATTGCCGCCATAACGGATTCTGTACCCGAACCGAGCATACGGAACATTTCAACGTTGGGCATATTCTTGTTAATCTCTTTTGCAAGAAGAAGTTCAGCCTCGTGGAAAAGACCGGTTACGGGGCCGCAGGTTTCAATAAGCTCTATAGCCTTTTTGCGTACGGGCTCGTAGTTGCTGCCGAGGATTGTGGGGCCGCCTGCCTGAAGGAAGTCGGTATATTTGTTGCCGTCTTTATCCCAGAGATAAGCGCCTTCCGCCTTGGTGATGCAGATGGGGAACGGATAGTTGAAAGCAAGGTTGTGCTGAACGCCGCCGGGGATGTACTGCTTTGCTTCCGTTGTGATTTCTTTTGACTGTTTGCAGTTCTCATCGAAGTGTTTGAGAACTCTTTCAAGCTCGTCATCGCTGATGCTGTAGATGGGCATTGATGTGAGCTTGTGAAGTTTGGCATAGATGGTTTTTGCATCCTGCCAGTTGCTGATACCGTAGCCGTTTGCCATTGATTATTCCTCCTGTGTTTTTAAAAAATTGATAAAATCATTTATTTTTCCGTCAATTTCAGCCGGATTGTCAAAAGGTTCTTTTTCAATGAACTTCTGAAAAATCAGACCGAAAAAAGCTCCGAATATGAAGGATGAAATATCCTTTGAAGAAAACTGCTTTTTGAGCGCTTCGTAGCCGCTGTTTTCAATCTCGTTTGTGATGAGCGAGAGAACATCGACCGCTGAGCTTCTCTCAGGCGAGAGAATGCTGCGCACGAAAAGCTGTGTTACAAGATAGGGATAAGGGCAGGTGTCTTTCGCGAGCTGATGAAAGACTTTGTTGATTTCCGCCTCGCCGTCGCCCTCTCCCGTCGCGGATTCGAGGATGTCGTCAATCTCCTCGTTGGCAATCTGCATAAGCAGGTCGTCAACCGATGTAAAATGCGTAAAAAACGTGGAGCGCGAAACATCGGCGGCTTCGGCAATCTGTTCAACCGTGACATTGCCGAGCCCGTTTTTTTCGAAAAGCATTTTTGCGCTGTGCATTATGGCGCGGTGAGTATTATCTTTTTTTCTCAGCCGTCTCGACTGCTCCATGGCGCAAACTCCTTGCTTTTTTATTAACCGATTATATTATACAACGCGGAATTGCGTTTGTAAAGAGTTTTTTAGACTTGAGTCCAAAAATATATTACAATTTACTTTGCGTTCATATTTTGCGGTGAAATTTGCTTCTTGACAAACGGAAAATTGTGAGTTATTATAATAGCAAACATTTGTTCGATTACCGGGAGTGATTATATGCTGAATATGTATAAGAAAGTATATGTCGATGTTGTCGTGCTGCAGGACAAATACGGCAAATGCCGTCCCCTGCGTATTCAGTGGGAGGACGGCACGGTTTATTCCGTAGAGCGTCTTATCAACCGCTGTCACACCTGTTCGAAGGCTGTGGGCGGCGGTCAGGTGCGCTACACGGTTCAGATAAACGGGCGCGAAACCTTCCTTTATGAAGACAACGGGCGCTGGTTTGTGGAGGCAAAATGCTGAAAAACGCAAAAAATTTTCGTAAATTAAAAGTGAGAAAAACATATGAAAAACGAAGAAAAAATGAGAAAAAACGAGATTGGCGAATATAAATTAAAAAATCAAAAATTTTCTCTTGACACCCGCAATACCTTGTGTTAATATATGCAGGCACGAAAAAACTAAATCGGAGGTTATTGTTATGTCAACCTATATGCCCAAAAAGGCTGACCTTGCCGACCGTAAGTGGTATGTAATCGACGCAGCAGGCAAGCCCCTCGGCAAAACCGCTGTTGAAGCTGCAAACCTTCTCCGCGGCAAGAATAAGCCCACATTTGTTCCTCACGAGGATTGCGGTGATCACGTTATTATCATAAACGCAGACAAAGCCGTTCTCACAGGAAAAAAACTTGACAACAAAAAGTATTATCATCACACAGGCTACATCGGCCACCTCAAAGAGGTTACTTACCGCAAGCTTATGGAAACCAAACCCGAATTCGCGGTCACAAAGGCTGTCAAGGGTATGATTCCCGACACGGTAATCGGCCGTCAGGCACTCACAAGACTTCGCGTTTACGCGGGCGCTGAGCATCCTCACGCCGCACAGAAGCCCGAAGTCTGGGAATTTTAAGAAAGGGAGGCGCTTTAAATGTACGATTCAAATCCTTATTTCTACGGAACAGGCCGCAGAAAGAGCTCAGTCGCGAGAGTCCGTCTTTACCCCGGCACCGGCAAAATCACAATCAACGACAGAGACATTGATGATTATTTCGGCCTTGAAACACTTAAACTCATCGTTCGTCAGCCTCTCGTTCTTACACAGACAGGCGAAAAGCTTGATGTTGTATGCCGCGTAGGCGGCGGCGGAGTTACCGGTCAGGCCGGCGCTATCCGTCACGGCATTTCAAGAGCGCTCCTTCTCTATGACGGCGAGCTTCGCGCCACCCTCAAGAAAGCAGGCTTCCTTACCAGAGACCCCAGAATGAAGGAAAGAAAGAAATACGGTCTCAAAGGCGCCCGTCGCGCACCCCAGTTCTCAAAGAGATAAAATCGCAGCAATTCCGGCTCCCGTTCGGGAGCCGGTTTTTTATGTCTGAAAGCATCTGAAAACCCTTGAAAACTTTGGGAAAGCAGCACTTTAACACTGCCCGGAAATTGAGACCTTTTTACACACCTGAAAACACGAGATTGCACGAGAATACACGCTTCGGGGTCTCAATTTTAATGCCGATTTCACCCCATTTTCTTTTCACCCCAGTTATTTTAAGCCCAGTTATTTTTACCCCAGTTCTCAATTTTAAAGCGCTTAAATCAATTGATATAAAAGGATTTTGACTTCGGGGATAAAAACAAAATAATTGCCCTTGAGACCTTTCGGTGCTCAAGGGCTTGAAATTATTTAAGTTTGTTTAACTCGATTACCAGAGACTCAATAAATGGTTGAGTATAAACGTCTATACCTACACTCCCGCTCGAGTGTCCCTGAATTTTCTGACGATAGACCTCATTAAGGCCCTGATCTGCCCATCTTGTGGCAAATGTCACTCTCATATCGTGCGGCCTGTGAATGGATTCTTCACCGTTTTCACGAACATAATGAAGTATTCCGAGGTCGTCAAGCGTCTTATCCCAATATGCTGAAAGAAATCCGTTGTAATCGCTTCCGGCACGCATCTGCGGCGTAACCTTCCCTGAGCTTTCCCCTCATACTAATTATACGGAAAAGTCTGAATTTTTGCCGTATATCCCGTAATTGACACATTTTGAATTTCAACAAACGCAAATGCGTCAGATTTTACGCAAAATTGAATAGAAAACAAAAAACGCCCACACCGGAATAACCGGTGCGGGCTTGCTGCATAATGCTGAATTGGTTATTTAATTCTCTGTAAATATGTGATATAATCAAATCAACAAATCGGAATTTGTAGGAATAAAAAGCAAAATCAATATGGAGGATTATGATTTGGCAAAGATGGTTTTAATGATTTCAAGCAGCATTCGCAACAATAATTATCATTAAAACTTTGCTATAAGGAGAATGCATAATGAGATCTGATATAACGCTTAACCGCTGGAATTTCACCCTCGGCAATTATAAAACAAAAGTAACCATTCCTCACACATGGAATGTTGACGATGAAGTGATGCGGCACAAGGGCAAGGCGCTCTATGAAACCACTGTGTTTATTAACGAAGAATACAAAGGCAAAAAAGTATATTTGAAATTCAATGCCGTGTATCATACCGCGAATGTCTATGTTAATGATATCCTTATCGGCGGACATTCCCGTTCAGGCTATACGCCGTTCAGACTTGATATAACAAGTGCTGTCAACTTCGGTGCCGAAAACAGAATCAGAGTAGAAACAGACAACACAAAGGCTGAAACAATGCTGCCCCATAACGGAGACTTCGACTGGGCGGATGACGGCGGTATTATACGCAGAGTAACACTCCAAATCCGCGAACCCGACGGCATTGAATATATGCATATCACCGAGCATATTGACAGCATATCGGGCGGTCTTGCAAGCGGCGGGTTCAGTATCAGAACCAATATTGACAAGCCGTGCAAGGTTAAGGTTTATGATTATATGACAGGCGAAAAGGTCTGCGAAAGCGACGGCCTGACAGTGCAGTTTAATAATCTCAAATTATGGTCCTGTTATTCGCCGAATCTTTATCTTGTAACGCTTGAAACGGACAATGACATCTTTGAGGAAAGAACAGGCATCCGCAGAATTGAAACAAAAGGCGAAAAAGTTTTTCTCAACGGCGAGGAAATATATCTTAAAGGCTGCGAATGGATGCCGGGCTCTCATCCCGATTTCGGTATGGCGGAGCCGCTTGACCACAGCATTAAATGCTTGAAACAGCTTAAAGCGGCGGGTTGCGTTTTCACCCGCTTCCACTGGCAGCAGGATGATTCGATCTTTGACTGGTGCGATGAAAACGGCTTGCTTGTGCAGGAGGAAATCCCGTATTGGGGCTATCCCAAAGAGGCAACGCCGCTGCAGCTTGATATTGCAAAACAACAGGCAGACGAGATGATGCATTTCCATTTTAATCACCCGTCCATCGTTTGTTGGGGAGTCGGCAACGAGCTTGGCGCAGAGAAGGAAGCAACGATTGATTATGTTAAAGATATGGTTTCATATTTCAAATCATATGATAAACGCCGCCTTGTAAACTATGTTTCAAACACACTTTCCCGTATTGAAAATATTGATAAGGACGACGGCACCCTCTACGGCGATATCGCCATGTGGAATGATTATCTCGGGCTCTGGGAGCCCAGCGGCGATATACCCAGCCATATGAAACGAACCTGCAAAAAGGCGGAAGGTATGCCGCTTCTTGTTTCGGAATTCGGCCTTTGCGAGCCGCATTTCAAGGGCGGCGATGAGGAGCGTTCACGCATACTGAAAGAACGCCTTGCAATGTATGCCGAAATTCCGAATATCTGCGGATATATGTGGTTTTCGCTCAACGATTACCGTACTCACTGCGGTGAAGAGGGCGAAGACAAGATGCGCTGCCGCGTTCACGGCTCAACGGATTTATTCGGCAACGAAAAGCCGTCATACCGCTTACTGTGCGAATTACAAAAGAGCAACAGATAAATTCCGATTTGCCGGACCTGACATTCAAATAATAATCGGAATTCTGAAACAAGAAAGGAATACTTATGGAGTTATTTTTCAAAAGAATCGCCTCGTTTTTTCTTTTCATTTTCATGGTTCTCGGCTTTTATAAAGGAGGGATCGAGGTGAAAAATGAAATACCTGTTCCGGAACTGAGTCTGTCTGCCGAAGATGTTACAAACGGTTTTACGGTAACGCTTCCGCCGATTTCGGGAACGATGAAATTCAACCGCATCTCGTTTTCTTACGAAGCCACTGCGGCCGCTCGCGCAGTCATCTCATACAGGTTGGAGAGAGAAACAATCGAGGAAGAACTGCTTCTGAGCTCGGAATCAACCCGGACCTCAATGCTGCTTAACGGTTACCTTGACCGCAAGACAGCTTCGCGCCTTATTTCCGTGCGCTTTGAGCCGATAATAAAAGGAGAAAACTGTGTTCTCAGCGTTTCGGACTTTTCCTGCGGTCTGCAAAATGCGCCGAAGGAAGATGATATTCTGTTCATTGAAAACGATCAATATAAAGCCGGTGTCAGCCTTAGATGGGGCGGCGGTCTCTCTTGGTTTGAAGACAAAAAGAACACAGACTACGGTAATCTGCTTAATAATCATGATACCGGTCGTCTTGTGCAACAGTCATATTACGGACCGCAAAAAATAGATGGTTATGAAAACGGTGTTTACGGCGACAGCGTATGGGGCTACAATCCCGTTCAGGGAGGCGACATGTATGGCAACAGCAGCAAACTTGTAGCCGTTGAAAAAACCGATGATGAAATCCGCATAGTCTGCCGCCCTCTCGATTGGGCGCAGGATAACCTGCTCACACAAACATATTATTCATGCGTGTATAAACTGACGGATGAGGGGCTGACCGTTAAGAATACGGTTGTTGACTTTCTTCAGACACCGTGGAAAGAAAAGCAGCAGGAGCTACCGGCGTTTTATACAGTCAGTGCTCTTGACAACTTCTGGTTCTATGACGGAGATAAACCCTGGACCGGCGACGAATTACGCGTTGAACGTGATCTGCCGTTCTGGGCGGGAAAGCCCGCATTTCAGCTAAAGGGCGGAAATAACGAAACGTGGTGCGCATGGACGAACGACAGCGACTACGGAGTTGGATTATTTACACCGAAAGCGACTTCTCTGCTCGCCGGCCGGTATCAGTATGACGGTTCCGCCGATGCGGGATCCGACTCAACAAATTATGTAGCACCGCTCGGTGTTTTCGGATTGGAATTTGACAAACCGTTCAGCTATTATTACTATTTGACGGCGGGAAATGTTGATGAGATAAGAGACAGCTTCAGCGGTATCGGCAATCTGCAGGGAGGCGACTTCAGACGCGTATTCCCCGATATGGGTGTCTGTGACCCGCATGTGCATGTTTTTGACGGCAAGGCCTATCTGTTTTCCAGCCACGATTACGGTCCGGGGCAATCCATCTACCGCATGGACGACTGGCGCGTATTTTCTTCTGAAGATCTTGTCAACTGGGAGCTTGAGTTTACGCTTCGTCCGGAGGACACCTTCCTCGGAACTGATCATGAATGCTACGCCACCGATGCGGCGGAACGAAACGGCAAGTATTATCTCTATTTCTCCGATCAGCAGCGATGCACCGGCGTGGCGGTCAGTGAAAACGGTCCCGGAGGACCTTATTTCGACGCTCTCGGAAAGCCGCTGCTGCCCCAGGGGCTTGCAGATACAGCCTGCTATGACCCGACAGTATTCATTGACGATGATGAAAACAAGACCCCGTATATTATGTTCGGATATACGGTAGTCGGCAAGAAGTATTATATTGCACGGCTCAACGAGGATATGATTTCACTTGCAGAAGAGCCGAAGGCGGTCGAAATCATTGACGGGTGGGAGAATGATGCCTGCTGGATAACAAAATGGGGTGATACCTACTATCTTAACTCGCATGGCGGAGAGTATGCGACAAGCAAGAGCATTTACGGCCCTTATACATATCGCGGCAGGATCTGTGAAGATTGCTTTACCGACCACGGCACATTCTTCACATTCCGAAACCAGACTTATTTTACTTACGGTGTTCCTGAAAACTACGGAAGCGGCGAACCGCTCGATCCTTATTACAGAACCACGAAATTTGTTTACGCTCATATGAAAGACAACGGCGATATAGTTACCGATGAATTTATCAAAAAAGTCGGAGTCGGTCAATATGATGCAACATGGAAAGCAATCAACGGCGAATGGTTTTTTGACGCTGCCGACGGTATCAGCAAAAAGGAAAATACGAACGGCTTTGAGCTTCGCGGCATAAAGGACGGCTCATACCTGTCATTCCCGAATATCCTTAATATGCCGGGAAATGCTACCCTTAAACTCACCGTTGCAAACGGAAACGATACCCCCTGCACAGTGGAAATACATAAAGAAACCCCCGACGGAGAGCTGCTCGGCAGCTGTATTATCGGAAATACCGGCGGCTTTGATCAATTTGAGTCTTTTGATGTAACTCTGAACAATACCGCAGGAACAAACGGAATATGTTTTGTATTTCGCACTGAAGCCGATGAGGCGCTGAGATTTGAAGAATTCAGCTTTGCAGCTACCAACTGAAAGCTTTCTCAAAGACTTTATCATTATACTGAACAATTCCGAAAAAGATAAATATATGATCAAGGACAGCCCGGAGGCTGTCCTTGCATTTTTATACTTGACCTGTTCTTCTCAATAAAAATTGATATATAATCAATTCTAAATCAACCGGATTCAGCGCAGTTTGCTGAGAAAACAATAATTAAAAACTCTTATGCCGCTCACTTATTGTGGGCGGTGTTTTTATGCCTTCCGAGAGCCGAAAGTCAGAGTCCGTATTTTTGGACTTGGTTTGTGAGAAAATTACATTGAGGCAGGGACGGATAATCGATAATTTCGGGCAAAAAATAACTTTTTTTATAAAGGAGGCGTAAGCTATGGCAGCAGAATATCTTCCCGGAACTCCCGGAGAAAGAATCAGAGATTTAAGAAAAGAAGCAAAACTGAATCAGGATGAATTCGCAGAGGCAATCGGTATCAGCAGAAGTACACTCGGCGATATTGAATTGGATAAAAGGTCCATATCCTCAACAACAGCCTTGGAGATTGCAAAGTATTTCAATGTGTCGGTTGACTTTGTTCTGGCTAAAACCGACGACCCTAATGTTACTGTGATTCTCGATTTATACTTTAAACAAATTCTCTTATAGCCGATTAACAAATAATAATTCGGTTATTCTACTTGCGAAAAATAAGAAACAGTGTTAATATGAAACAGGAAGAATCTTGTCACTTATTTCATTCTGTTAAACTCTGAATTTAAATGACAAAACTCCCTGTAAAGTAAGATGTATATTCAAGGAGAAAAACAATGTTAAACAAAATCTACGCATTCTTTTTGGCGATTATCGCTTTCTTCTCATCACTTTTCGGCCTCGGGAACTACGGAAAAGTCAAGACATTTTATGATGTTCATTACGGCAGCGGAGAGCGCGAAATCTACGATTTGGTTGTGCCGAAGGGCGCGAAGGGTGAAACGAATCTGCTGCTTCTGATACACGGCGGAGCGTGGGTCAGCGGGGATAAAAAGAGCTCCAGGGATTCGCTTGTGAGCCAGGCGGCAAACGGATATTGTGCCGCCGCCTTGAATTACACATACGTTTCGGACAAAACGGATATAAACCTCATTCTGGACGAGATAACCATGGCGCTGAAATCCATAAAAGAGAAGGGGAATGAGCTGGGTATCTCCGTCAACAAGGTGATGCTTTACGGTCACTCTGCGGGCGGAAATCTTTCGCTTCTCTACGCCTATTCAAGAGCGGCGGAAGCGCCGATAAAACCCGTTGCCGTATTCGGCCTGAGCGCGCCCACAGACCTTACGGATATCCAGTCATATATCGACGGCGATTTTGATGAGGAGACGGCGTATAATCTGTTTTCCATGGCGTGCGGTTACAGATTCACTAAAGAGAATTATGAAGAGGCAAAGCCTTATCTCGCAAAGGTTTCGCCCGTCAGTTATGTTACCGCATCAACCGTACCTACAGTCCTGGCTCACGGCAAAAGAGACTCAACCGTCAGTTTTTCACAATCGGAAAAGCTTGACGAAAAGCTGACTCAAAGCGGTGTCAAGCACGAATTTGTTGTATTTCCGAATTCCGGACACGATCTGGCGGGCGACCAGGAGCAGTCCAACCATATTTACAGTCTCATTGCTGAATACGCAAAAACCTATCTTAAATAATTACTGCAGAATATATTTCAGGCTATAATAAAGAACAATCCCCTGTATCTGTTATGGATACGGGGGATTTAAATTTCGATTTGATTATTCACTCTTTATTATTATAATGCTTATTCTATTTTTTGATATCAGCCATGCGAGAACATCCGTCTTTTTGATTAAATAGCACCGTGTTTTCTTACCGATATACTCGCAAGGAATGAATCCGCTTCTGAGCAGCCACTCAGCTTTTTTCTTGGAGATGTGACAGAGTTTGAACATCTGCTCCTTGGTAATTGTCTCGGGATAATTGTTAAATTCTTCAAAATGTTCTTCTTCAGGACTATTGGCAAAAAAGGTTCAATGTGTTTTCCCGTTCCGCGGAAGAAGCTTTTTTCATTGATTATTTTTTTGAGACAATAAAAAAATGCCCTGGACTTATTAAGCCCAAGGCAGCAGAAATTGATATCATATCGCTTCGGTCTCGGCGGTGATGAAGAATACTTTTTCCCTCACACAATCGAAGAAACCTCTGAACATTACGGAATCACAAAAAGAGATGTTATCGAATTGCAAAAGAAAACTCTCAGGAAAATGCGCAGGTATTGTCATAAACGACTCGCCTATATCGTAAACGATAATAAAGAAAAAATAGATGAAACTGTCAAAGTTTTTCCCGAAAGTTATACCGATTCCATCATGCCTCTTCCCGATGTGATTCTGAATGAAGAAGGCGAACTTGAAATGTCAGACATTGATAAAATCTTCGAAAGCTTCGAGGATAATGATTTTGATCGCTACGATGACGGTGACGATTGAATAATTGTTTTCCTTCTGCGGAAGGTAAGTGTGTTACGGCTTTTGCGTTATTGTTTTCATCATAATCCTCTGAAAAATGAACCGGATTATGATGCGGATGCATTATTACAAACCGCAATACATCCGGGAAGAATCGGCTGTTGTATATACAATTTCAGCAGCCGATTTTCCTCTCTTTTCGCAAAAGTCTAACACACTAGACTTTGCAAAGGCAAAATCGTGTG
>CADAER010000050.1 GCA_902787025.1 Oscillospiraceae bacterium
TTTGCAGAAAGCCTCTGCCTTACCGGGAATAAGATCCGCGGCAGCTACGATTTCAACCTCCGGACATTTTTTATAAGCGTTTACATGAGCTTCGGCAATCCAGCCCGTGCCGATAATGCCGACTTTGACTTTGCGGGAGGCGTCAACCTCTTTAGCCGCAGTTAAATCTTCTTTGAATCTGTCAAGAATACCTGCCATAATCGCACCTCATTTATTATTATGTTACCAGCCGAGAGTTGAAAGATACTCGCGACTGAGTTTTACTGATTCAAGTCTAGTATTACCGTTTGAAGGTTCATCCTGCTCAACAACGACCCACTTTGAGCCGGCTTCTTCGCAGGCGGCGAGAATTGCGCCGAAATCCTGTTCACCGTAACCTACGGGGCGGAAACAGAAAGAACTTTCCTCGCTTTCTTCTTCCTCATCAATGCCGATAAGTTTATAAAGCGAACCGCCTTTTTTCTGACCCATCTCAAAATCTTTGAGATGAACTACCGGGGATCTGCCCGAATACTTAACTATATATTCGGAGGGATTTTCACCTGCAACATTTACCCAGCATGTATCAAGCTCAGTCTGAAGAAGATCGGCGGGAACAGTATTATATAGAATATCGAGCGCATAATCATCACCGAGTTTTACAAACTCAAAATCGTGATTGTGATAAAGAAGCTGTATTCCGAGCTCTTTCGCCGCTGATGCTATTTTGCGAATTCCTTCCACCGTTGACTGCCAACCTGGCGTGCCCGGACGGCATTCTTCGGTAAGATACGGCACAGCGACATATTTGCATCCGATAATTGCATAGTCACTCAACACTTTTTCGGGATTTTCAAGCATATCATAATACGGAACGTGCGCCGAAACGGGAACGATCCCGACATCTTCACATATTGCTTTGACCTCTTCGGGTGACTTGTCAAAAAGACCCGCGAACTCAACCCCGTCGTAACCGTATTCTTTCATTTTGCGGATTGTGCCTTCAAAATCCTCAGCCATTTCATCTCTGACAGAATAGAGCTGAACGGCAACAGGAAGTTTCATAAAGTTTTCACTCCTTTAATAATATTACATAGATATAGTATCATAAAGGTATTGAATATACAAGATATATTTTTAAAATCACAGCATTTCTTCAAGAATTTCCGCCGCGCCAGCGACAAGGACCGCGCAGGGACGCTTCTTATAGAATTCAGCGGTTCTCTCATCAGGAACAGGAGTTGTTCTTGCAACACCTATAAGGTCACGGCAATAAAGCGATGAATACTTTTCTTTGAATTTATCCGCCGCCTGCTGAACAAGAGCATATAAATTCGCTTTATTCTCTTTGTCACTCAGATTGGCACTTCCGTATCTCATCGATAGAACAATTGCCATACCGGTTACCGCTCCGCACATATCGCGCATTCTGCCTACTCCGCCACCTAAGCCTTCGGAAAATTTCAACGCAATATCTTTGGGAACTCCGTAATCCTCGCAAAATGCTGCGACAACGGACTGTGAACAGTTATAGCCGTCAAAAAAGAGCTGAGCGGCTTCTTCTTTTTTACCCATAATTGACACTTCCTTTAAACAGAATTAAATGTTTTATAGTATTATAACATAAAAAAAATATAAAAAAAGTATTCCATTATTGAAAATTATGTGTTATAATGCTTTTCCGTAACGGATTAAAATGTGTTAATCCGATTTTGAATGGAGGACAAAACAATGAAAAACGTAAAGAAATCTCTTGCTCTTTTATTTGCAGTTATTTTTACTTTTTCTGCAATGAGCGTAGTAGCTTCGGCAGTTGCGCCGGTAGTTACAATTGCCTCAATCGGCAAAACAAGTGTCACTTTAAAGCCCCTCGGCGATCAGTGTGTTTTCGGTTGGAAAGCAATCGGAGCTGATGGTGATTATTATTATGTTCAGGGAACGAATGTAATTGAGCTTTCAGGCAGTATGGAAGGTTATGAAATCGTTGCAAAGAATTTACAAAGCAATGAAGTAAGCACCGCTGTTACCGTTCTTGCCGCTCCCAAAGCACCCGTTCTTAAAGATTCCGACTTTGTTTCTTGCACCGCCACAACTATCACAATGAAAGCTAACAGCAAATATCAGTATAAAGCTTTCAACAAACAGCTCGGTTTTGAATCAGAATGGTCTGATGAAAACATTATTACAGGCTTAGACAAAGGCACGGAATACTCCGTGGTTGCCAGAGCCAAAGTTGCTGAAAACCAGCTTTTAGGCGAAGAAAGCAACTCAATTCTTGTCAGAACCGCAAAGAGAGACGCTTTTATCGGCAAGAAGGAAGACTGCCGTATTGATCTCGCTTACTCAGGCAGCGTTGAAAAAGGTCAGAAAATAAAGCTCACTGCTGTAGGTTCATTTATTGATGCCGCTACATCCGATGCCGACACAACCCCTGTTGAAGGCGATGTCCGCTTTGTTCCTTATGAGTGGTATGCAAAACAGACCGACACGGGATTGATTGTTGCCAGCGGCGACTGGGTCGGTAACGGCAGAACAATAAAAACCACTACCATCGACACAACCGGAGTTTCTGTCAAAGCGGGCGATAACCCCGTTGATGTTTCTGTTGAAGTTCTTTTTGTTCAGCAGGAATATGTTAACGGAAAATGGAAGACAATCGGCAAATATCTCGATTCCAACTCTTTCCCTGTTAAGCCTCCCGCAACAGGTTTTCAGAAGATTTTGCAGATACTCACCGGCGTAATTAATCTTGCGACAAAAGTAATTCTTAAGTTCTTTGAATTATTCTACGCTTTCCTTACCAAGAAATCCTGATTAAGTTTAATACCAAATTATTAAACTCCCTTTATGGCATCATAAAGGGAGTTTATTTTTTTATGTTTCGACTTCCGTCATCTTTTCTTCAAGTGCTTTCCGCCGCTCAAGAAGTTGTGCCTCAATCTGCGCACGGACTTCCGGATCATCTCTTACAAACGCTATAACAATAAGATAAAGAACCTCGCCGATTATCGGCCCTGCTATAAAAATCGGCCACTGCCATTTCATATATAACGCACCCTGAAGATAATTCTTTTTGGTATTGTCGTATTTCAGCCAGCTGAGAATATAACCGCTTATAAGCGAATTTGCCGCAGAGGATATTTTTGAAATGAAATTCTGTATTGAGAAAGATATGCCTTCTGTTCGTTTGCCTGTTTTGAGCTCCACTTCATCAATGGAATCGCTTGTCAGTGAACGGTGCGCAATATCCATCATATTTGTCGGTATAGCGACAATTGCCATCAAAGCAATTACAGCATACATACTGCCCAGTGAATCAAAACCGATGAAATAGCATACAGTTCTTAACACAATCGCCGTGGTCTGGGCAATAATCAATATGCGTTTCATGCCGCCGACTTTGTCAGAGACCTTTGTTGCGAAAAACATTGAAAGAGCGCCCGGAACACCCATAAGAACACTGTAAACAACTTGTGATGTCCCGCCGTCAAATGATGCAAAGCCAAAATTGAACGACTCGCGGCTTTCGAAGAAATACGCCCACGGAAGCATTGTTCCGAATGCATCTTTAAAAAACCTTGCGGCTGAAATCAGCAACAGTGTTTTGTTATGACGAAGAACAAAAATCGCTTCGAAAAGATTTTCTTTACTTCTCGGAACGTCAACCGCTTCCTTCATTCTGTGAGCAAGCATTGATATCAATTCGCCTCCGAGACCGAAAACCAAGCCGAAGAAGGCGAAGATTTTAAAATCATCCATCCCGAGCTGATTGCTCATAACCGAGCGGAGAATCTGAAACGCCATAACAAGAGTTGCGCCTGCGCCTGCGCCGATTGAGACCCACTGTGAGACCTTCGCTCTCTCTTCAGAATGAGGAGATGAAAGCGCAACCATACCCCAAAGGGCAACATCCTGGAAGGAATAGAATAAATCCCACAAAAGATAACAGGCAAAAACGATTATTACGGACACTTTTATATTGGAGCCTGTCTTTATGAACATAAGCGCCGTAAGAATACCGATTATAGGCGGAGTCGCCAAAAGGTAAGGTCTTAATTTTTCACCGTTTTTAAAGCGGTGACGGTCAACAAGCGCACCGACAATCGGATCGTTTATTGAATCCCATGTTCGTGTTATGCTCGTCATCAGACCGACTATTTTCGAGTTGATGCCGAGAACCGATGTCAGATAATAAAACAGCCATTGCGAAATATAACCATAAGAAACATTCTGACCGCCCAGACCTATCGCGTAAGAAAGCAGTCTGCCGTTCTTGACATATTTCTGTCTCTGTGGAGGTATGGTTAAGTCTTGTTCTGTGTTTTCAGTTAAATCGGAAGACATGGATAAATTCCCCTTTCCGTTAATATTTCAATGCCTCAAACGCGGGAGCGCAGTCTCTTTCAAAATTGTCGGTGGATGCTTCAACCGAACAGGTCTCACAGCCGGCGGCTTCCAGCGCCTCGATAAACGACCTGTAATCTGCTCCGTCGTCTGTGCGCGGAAAATGCCTTGAAACAGGTTCGGCAATATGAGCGTGTTTAACGGCACCTGTGAGTTTTTTTACTGTTTCGCAATTATCGCCTGCTTCATACATATGATAATAATCAACAAGGCATTTTATATAATCGGAATTTGCCTGTGATGCGACAGCAGCGCCTTCAAGAGCAGAATTAATAATGTTACTGTCTGTTCTTCTCAACGGTTCAATGGTGATAATTACTCCGTATTTTTCAGCTATGGGAGATACAATTTCTTTAAGAAAAAAAACAATCTGTCTGTATGCCTCTTCATAACTCCAACCATCGGGGACATCTCTTGCGCCCGATGAACCGAAAACAACTTTTTCAAGTCCTAAGGTAACGCCTCTTGAAATGCCTTTTTCAATATATTCTTTCAAAGCATCATAATCAACCTCGGGTCCGGTTACTTTAAGATTTCCGGGCAAAAAACAGTTGACGGATTCACATTTCAGAGAAAAGCTATCAAGCTCACTTTTAAAACGATTCAGTTTATCTTCATCACTTTCTGCAAACAATGAAAAACAGGACTCAACATAATCAAATCCGCTTTCTGCAACAAGTTTTATTTTTTTCTCATCGTTGCCGACACACATTCCGAAACGCATATTATCCCTCTCTTCGCAGTTTATTTCTGACCGTAATAAGCGTCTGCTCCGTGTTTTCTGAAATAGTGTTTGTGCTGTATAGCCTGTGACGCGGGTTGAGCGTCAAGCCCTTCGCTGATATACGCCATCTTTGCAACTTCCTCAAGTATCGCGGAATTCTTCGCGGCTTCGTAGCAGTCCGAACCCCAGGTAAACGGACCGTGTGAATGAACAAGAACCGCGGGGACTGCGTCGGGATTAATATTGTTTTTTTCAAAACATTCAGCTATAACTCTGCCCGTATTCAGTTCATACTCTGAGTTGATTTCCTCTTCCGTAAGATCTCTTGTGCAGGGAATCTCTCCAAACGCAAAATCGGCGTGAGTTGTGCCGTATGGTTTTATTCCTTTTGCCGCCTGTGAGAAACCGACAGCAAATGTGGAGTGCGTATGAGCAACACCGCCGATATTTCCAAATCTGCGGTAAAGTTCAAGATGGGTTGCCGTATCAGACGAAGGTTTCAAGCCTTCTATTCTGTTACCGTCAAGGTCAACAACGGAGAGATCGGACGCTTTCAATTTTTCATAATCGACACCCGACGGCTTAATAACAATAAGGCCGCTTTCCCTGTCTATGCCCGAGACATTACCCCAGGTAAAAAGCACAAGACCATATTCAACCAGTTTCAGGTTGGCTTCAAGCACCTGTTCTTTTAAAGATTCAAGCATATCAGCCCTCCGCAGCAATCTTCTTAAGACGCTTCATAACATCATTCGATCCCCTGCCGAAATAGTCGTGCAGGGTTTTGTATTCGGCGTAAAGCTTATTGTATATTTCAACATTTTCAGGATTGGGATAATAAACAGTATCTCTGACTTTACCCATAATGCCCGCCGCTTCATATACATCGTCATAGCCGCCGTTCGCTTTTCCTGCTGCAACAGCACCGAGAATCGCGCTGCCGAGTGAGCCGCACTGAGTTGTGCCTGCAATTTTAACAGGCATATTGAGAACATCGGAATATATCTGCATTGTCATCGGGTCTTTTTGAGATATACCGCCTGCTGCATAGAATGTATTGACCTTGACTCCGTTTTCGTTGAAGGTGTCGACAATCATTCTTGTTCCGTAAGCGGTTGATTCAATAAGCGCTCTGTAAATATCTTCAGGTTTTGTCTGAAGAGTCATGCCGAGAATAACACCCGTTAAATCTATATCACAAAGAACGGAGCGGTTGCCGTTGAACCAGTCAAGCGCAATAAGACCGCTTTCTCCCGGTCTTTTTGCCGAGCACTTTTCGCGCAAAAGTTTATGAACATTGACACCTTTTTCTTTGGCTTCATTAAAAATGCTTTCCGGCAGACAATTTTCAATAAACCACTGGAATGAATCGCCGACGCAGCACTGACCTGCTTCATAACCGTAAAGGCCAGGCATAACACCGTCTTCAACCACACCGCACATACCGGGCACCTGTTTTTCTGTACTACCGAGAAGAATGTGGCAGGTTGAAGTGCCCATTATTGCGAGCATTTCACCTTCGCCGGTAATTCCGACGGCAGGAACGGCAACATGGGCATCAGCTGTCGCTATTGCAACCGCTGTTCCTTCTTTAAGCCCTGTAAGTTTTGCCATTGCGGCAGTTACTTCACCGGCTTTTTCGCCTATTGGAGTTACAGGACCTAATTTATCTTCAACAAGATTTTCAAGTCTCGGGTCAAGCGCTTTGAAAAACGATTTGGGGGGATAACCGTTTTTCTTGTTCCAAATAGCTTTATATCCCGCACAGCAGGCATTTCTTGTTTCTTTTCCGCAAAGCTGCCAAACTACCCAATCAGCCGCCTCGATGAATTTATCAGCCTTATCGTACATCTCGGGTGCCTCTTCTAAAGTTTGCCAAATTTTCGGCACAAGCCATTCGGAGCTTATTTTGCCGCCGAATGTGTCAAGCCAATCAACGCCGAGCTCTCGTGCAATATCGTTAAGTTTATTGGCATAAGGCTGAGCTGCGTGATGTTTCCAGAGTTTTACATAAGCGTGAGGATTTTCGGAGTATTCGGGTAAAAAGCAAAGCGGAGTTGAGTCCGCAAGCACGGGAAGAACCGTGCAGGTTGTAAAATCTATTCCTACGCCTATTATATCATCGGGATTCACTCCCGATTCTTCAATTACCGCAGGAATAGTATTTTTCAGAACATCAATATAATCCTGCGGATGTTGAAGCGCCCAGTCCATACCGAGTTTTTTGCCGCAGGGCAGACATTCATCCATAACCGCGTGCGGATATTCAAAAACGGATGTCGCTATTTCTTTGCCGTCGGAAACATCAACAAGTAGCGCTCTGCCCGAAAGAGTTCCGTAATCAAGACCAATTGCATATTTTGCCATATCTGTTTCTCCTTATACAAACAATTTTGAAACTATTCCCGCATAAAGTCCTGCAGGATCTTTGAGATAATTGTCTTTAATACTTTCAACCTGGTTTTCATCTGCCGCGTAAACAGTAAGTTTCATAAGTATTTCTTTGCCGTTCATCAGTGTAAATGTTATGTTTGCGCCTTTATCAAGGTATTCTGTTTCAATTTTCGTTTCCGCTTTTCGCCTTTCGATGGTTTCGAGCATAACTGCGTCACCCAGTGCTTTTTCGCGGACGGATTTCGGTATCTCTTTTTCAAGCTCAAAAAGGGCGCTTGAACTGTCGGGAGTCAAAGCAAGAATGCCTTCGCTGTCACATTTCAGATTGCCCGAAGAAATCAGTTCTTCAAGCGCTTCACTGACGGCAAAATAATTCGCGAGACCGTGAATCTGAAATATTTCTCCGATTTTTTCCCGTTTAACCGGAGTATTCATCTTTTTGACGATATAGCAAATCAGTGTTTTTATTTGCGCGGTGTTCCGTAAACCTCCGAGTTCAACACCTTCGGAAAAGGTATCGTAGTTTTCGGAATATGCGTTTGTATTATCGTTTGTTTCTGACAAAATCATCACCTGCTTCGCCGAATAATCAGCTACTTAATTTTTGAAATCAACCGGCGGTAACGGTTTGCCGAAGTAACCGTGTTCCGTCATATCTTTACTTACAAAATTTTCTTTGACCGCTGCTCTTCCCCAAAGGTTAGCCCAGCCTTCGCAATAGAGTTTGTAATATGAGACGCCCTGCTCTTTTCTTAATTTTACAAATGTCGGGAAATTACACCAAATTGATGAAGGCAGACCGACAACTATGAGATAAAGGGGCCCGAGCAGGATCGACTGGAAAGAGTGACCGTATTCGTGAATTTTTGTGTCGTGAGCCCATCCTTCAGTCTGCGATGAGCCCATAAAAATAAACATTCCCATTGAAAGGCCGCCGAACCCTTTTGCGTTTACATAAGTAATAACCGCATTATGAAAACGTTCGTGTTTATGAGTCGGAGCAAGAATAAGAAATGCTATAAGACCAGCTAGATTCTGAATGATTCCCCATGTGAACTGTAAAAGATAAAAAAGAAAAGCGGGCATAAATCTCTTCCTTTCGGCATATATTTAATTAAATTATAAATTATATTTATATTAAAGTAAAGTATATTTTTGAGTTCAAATTGACAAAACAATGTTTTATTCAAATTACACAAACAGAGAGTTATAAATATGTTGAAAATAAACTTATAATATGTTATAATATGCAGGAAATTGAGGTGATCCTTATGTTATTGACAGTCGATATAGGCAACACTAATATCACTACGGGAATGTTTGAAGGCGACGAACTTGTTCTTGTAACGAGAATAAAAACAGACCGGAACAAAACACCCGACCAGTATTCAATTGAATTCAAAAACATTTTCAGCCTTTACGGAATAGATTGCAATATCACAGGCGCGGCAATAAGCAGTGTTGTGCCTGAGCTGACAAGAATAGTCTGCCAGTCAATAAAAACTCTTTCGGATATTGAGCCGCTTGTTCTTGTTCCCGGAGTAAAGACCGGTATGAACATATTAACCGATGACCCTGCGCAGGTCGGTGCCGACCTTGTTGCGGGGGGCGTGGGAGCGGCAAATCTTTACCCTCTCCCCTGCCTGATTATTGATTTGGGAACTGCTACAAAAATCTGCCTTATTGACGAGAACGGAGCATTCAGAGGATGCACCATTTCACCGGGCATCGGCATATCACTTGAAGCTCTTTCTTCAAGAACATCACAGCTGCCTGCAATAAGTCTTACAACACCGTCACATTCGATAGGCACAAACACAATAGATTCAATGGAGTCCGGAATTGTTTTCGGCACTGCCGCGATGCTTGACGGTCTGTGTGCAAAAATCGAAGAAGAATACGGAAAGCCCGCTGCCACTACCGTTGCGACGGGTGGTCTTTCAAAAGATATTATAAAGAGTTGCAAACGCGATATCATTCACAACGGTGAGCTTATTCATCACGGTTTAAAAAAAATCTACGAAAAAAACAAAAAATAATTAAAAAATTAAAAACATAATTATGCTAAATTTGTGCTGTATCCCTTAGGGGAACATTATTATTTTATTCAGTTTTACAGGGCTTGGTTACATCAAAGTCGGTATTATTGAAATCACGCTCAATGTCATTCCCGTTGCTATCGGAGCAATCGTTCTCGGTCCTGTCGGCGGGGCTGTTTGCGGAGCGGTTTTCGGCCTTACGAGTTTTATTCAGTGCTTCGGTCTGAGCGCTTTCGGCGCGGCATTATTGGCAATAAGCCCGATACGCACATTTATTACCGCTTTTGTCACAAGAGTTCTCGAAGGTCTTTTGACAGGTTTCATTTTTATGGGATTTAAAAACCATAAAAATGTTGGATGTGCCGTTTCCAGCATATGCTGCCCGCTGCTTAACACTGTTTTATTTATCGGCACTTTTATTCTGCTGTTCAAAAACTCGGAGTTTTTCACTAATCTTTATTCGCAATCAGGATCGGACAACATAATAAAATTCGTCGCGTGGTTCTGCGGACTCAACGGCGCACTTGAAATAGTTGCCTGTTTTATTATCGCTACAGCCTGTTCAAAGGCACTTCTTGAGGTTAACAAGCGGTTGAAATAAGGAGGTCAGAAAATGCCCATTAAAGTGGATAATGAACTTCCCGCCCACAAAGCGTTGGAAAATGAAAATATATTTGTAATGACCGAAGAGCGCGCTATGTCGCAGGACATAAGACCGCTTAAAATAATTATACTCAACCTTATGCCCACCAAGATTGAGACCGAAACTCAGATTCTCAGACTTCTCAGCAACTCTCCCCTTCAGGTGGACATTGATCTGCTTCAGGTCAAAAGCCATAAATCAAAAAACATTTCAGAAGAGCATATGCTTAAATTCTACAATGTTTTTGATGATGTCAAGCAAAACAAATATGACGGAATGATTGTTACAGGCGCTCCGGTTGAGCACCTGGAGTTTGAAGAAGTCGATTACTGGGATGAACTGTGCGAGATATTTGACTGGAGCAAAAAGAATGTTTATTCAACATTTCATATTTGCTGGGGAGCGCAGGCCGCTCTTTATTACCACTACGGTATTCCCAAATATCCGCTGAATGAAAAGATGTTCGGAATTTTCCCTCACCGCTCTCTTGACACTCTACACCCGCTTATGAGGGGACTTGACGACATATTCTATGTTCCTCATTCAAGGCATACGGAAATCAGAAGAAACGATATAGCTCTCGTAAAAGATTTACAGATTATTTCTTATTCCGAAGTTGCGGGAATCCACCTTGTTTCAGATATGGAATGCCGTAATTTTTATTCGACAGGTCATTCCGAATATGACCGTGACACGCTCGCGAGAGAATATTTCAGAGATAAAGCGAAAGGCTTGAAAATAAAAACACCTTATAACTACTTTCCCGATGACAACCCTGAAAAAACTCCTGTCATAAGCTGGAGAAGCGCGGGAAATCTGATTTTCACAAACTGGCTCAACTATTTTGTTTATCAGAAAACTCCTTATGACATCAACAGTATATGCTGATGATAAAAAGACGGCGGATAACCCGCCGTCTTTTGATTATTTATATGCGAAATAGAATGCGAATATCAGTATGGCAACATGAAGAACAATTTCCAGCGGAAGCAGAATCATAAATTTGCGGTGCTGTGTTTTGTGCCGGATAATCTGCATTGTGATAAATTCACCGAACGCTCCGCCGAAAAGTCCGGTAAGAAGAAGCGTCGCCTCCGGAACGCGCCATTTTCCGGCTTTTGCCGAAAGTTTATCATATACAGTTATAATTATTGTCAGAACGGACATTACGCCGAAATAAATCAGCAAAAGTTTAAGCCACCAAGTCATATTAATCTCCTCCGTTATCAGAACAACACATCATCGCGCGTTGTATTCTCTTTGGTCGTTTCCGTTGTTTCGGTTACGGTTTCACTTTCAGGACATTCATCACTGATATAACTGATTGCAAGATAGTTGTTTTTATCGAGATAAAAGGAGATATAAAGCGTTTCCGTATCCTCTTTGCAGTAAGCGCTTAAATAACCTTTATAATTGTTACCTTGCATCTCGCCGAGAGAAACTGAATCGGATGTTATTATTTTGAAAAAAGAAATTCTGGTAAGACCTCTGCCGTCGTCTCCTTCAACAGAAAGAGCAAGCTGAGTGTCTGGCAGAACCCCGCGGGCGGTGAAGTTACCGCCTTTTGTTATTTTTGCGCTGTAATCATTATTGTTTTCATCGAGAAGAACAAGGGTAAGACCTTCTGCGGATTGACCGTTGTTATCCGCTATAACACCTTCGATAGTTATTGTTCCCTTACCTTTGGTTTCGTTTGAGCAGGAAGTGAAAAGAGACATAAACAATGAAACAATCAAAAACGCAATAATAATTCTTACTGTTTTTTTCATATAACGCACTCCGGATTATATTTTTTCAATTTTGGCATAGTTCGCCATAATCTTTTTTGTGCCCGAGTTTGTAAACGCGACTTCAAGAAGATTGTCGTTTCCGACGGGTGTAACATTGAGAACGACTCCTTCGCCGAATGCCTTATGTCTGACCGCGTCCCCGACTTTAAAAGCAATTCCCGCTCCGGTCGGCTCGTTGACCTTCGGAACTGTAGTATGCTTGGGATGATAATTGACAGGAACATCGTTATAGCCGTATCGGCTGTTAATTACGGTTTTTACCGCCGCTTTTGAGCGTGACAAATCTTTTTTCTCAATAAGGCTTTCGGATATTTCATCTATAAATCTTGATTGCGGATTGAATTTTGTTGATCCGAACATCATTCTCGATTTGGCGCAAGTCAGATACAGTTTCTTTTTGGCTCTTGTAATGCCTACATAAGCCAGTCGCCTTTCCTCTTCAATATCTTCTCTTGCATCCATTGAAAGTGACGCAGGAAACACGCCTTCCTCCATACCCGCAAGAAACACTTCGGTAAACTCAAGTCCCTTCGCGGAGTGAACGGTCATAAGAGTCACTGCGTTTGCGGAATCATTGTAATTGTCGATATCTGTCATCAGCGCTATTTCCTGAAGAAAATCGTTCAAATCCGAATCCGGGTTTTCATCCTGAAAGCGCACAAGGTTGTTTGACAGTTCGGCAAGGTTTGCCTTTCTGTCTTCGGCGGTGGTGGGATCAAGTTCAAGAGATATCATATATCCGGTATCATCCAGGCATTTTTCAAGCAGTTCATTCAACTTCAAATCGGATGATTCATCGATAAGGTCATCAATCAACTGCGTAAATTCTGTCATCTTTTTCGCGGCACGGCTCAGTAAAGGAATGTTGGGTGAATCTTTCATAACCTCATACAGACTCATGCCGAGCGCCTCGGAAGCCTGAAGAGCGGTTGCGACAGATGTTGCGCCGATTCCTCTCTTGGGCTCGTTTATTATTCTTTGAAGGCGGACACTGTCGCTGGGATTTGCGATGACGCTCAGATAAGCAAGAGCGTCTTTGATTTCTTTGCGGTCATAGAACTTGTGGCCGCCGACTATTCTGTATGGAATACCCGCGCGCACCAGCGCGTTTTCAATAACATTCGATTGATTGTTCATTCTGTAAAGAACGGCAAAATCGCTGAAATTCTCCCCTTTGGATTTACCTTCATAAATTCTGTCTGAAATGAACTTTGCTTCATCGAGGTCATTATCGGCAATGGCAAGAACTATCTTGTCTCCGCTGCCGTTTTCAGTCCAGAGATTTTTTCCTTTTCGGTTTTCGTTGTTGGCAATAACATTATTGGCGGCATCAAGGATATTCTGCGTTGATCGGTAGTTTTGTTCAAGACGGATTACCTTTGCGTTTGAAAACTGATTTTCAAAACTCAGAATATTCTCAATTGTTGCGCCTCTGAATTTATAAATACTCTGGTCGTCATCGCCTACAACGCATAAATTATTATAACCGCCCGCAAGCAGGGATATTAGAACATACTGCGCGTGGCTTGTATCCTGATATTCGTCAACCAGAACATATCTGAATTTCCGCTGATAATACTCCCTGACCTCATCCTCATTCTGAAGGAGCAGAATCGTATTGACAATAAGGTCATCAAAATCCATAGCGTCACTCTGTTTGATACGGTTCTGATACAACTCATAAACCTCACCGGCGTGGCGAAGCATAATGTCGGCATAGTTCTGGTTAATGAAATCATCCGGAGAAATGAGACTGTCCTTTGCTCTGCTGATTATGTTTATGATGCTTTTCGGCGGAAACAGTTTTTCATCAAGTTTAAGTGATTTCAGACAGTCCTTGACAACACGTTTGGAATCGTCTGTATCATAAATGGTGAAATTGGATGAATAGCCCAACCTGTCGCCGAAACGCCTTAAAATTCTTACGCAGCAGGAGTGAAAGGTCGATGCCCAGATATCGGCAGCCTGCGCGCCGAGCATTGCTTCAAGACGGTCTTTCAGTTCCTTAGCCGCTTTGTTGGTAAAAGTGATTGCAAGAATATTCCACGGGCTTACAGCGGAACATTTCAGTAAATCTTCAATTTCGAACAAATCAGAAAGGCTGCCGTCTGCGATCTGCTTTGCAAGTTTAATATCATTTTCATCGGGTTCGCGGCTCAAATAATCGCTCGTGTATGCGTTACCGTATTTCAGGATGTTCGCGACTCTGTTGACAAGAACGGTGGTTTTTCCGCTGCCTGCACCTGCAAGTATCAAAAGCGGTCCTTCGGTTGAAAGGACCGCTTCTCTCTGCATAGCATTAAGCTTTGAAAAATCCCGTTCAATTATCTGTCTGCGTAATGAAAGGAATTCTTCTTTATACATAATCAAGCGCCGAGTTCAACTGAAATATTGAAAAGATCCATATCAAGAGAACTCTTCATTTCAAGTGCTTCAAGAATGTCGTAATCTACAATGTCAATACCTTTTTTGACAACAACACGGTTGCCGATGCCGTCCATCAGAAGTTTGACGGCCTTATTGCCCATCTGGCACCCCGTAATTACATCAAACGCGGAGGGTTTGCCGCCTCTCTGAAGATGACCGAGAACTATTGAACGGCTTTCAATGCCAAGCTGTTCCTGAACAGCTTTTGCAATATCCGCAACATTGACACCGTCCATTTTTTCCGCGACAATGACAAGGTAGTGTTTTCTGATATCTTTACTGCCCTTTTCAGCTGCCGCTTTTTCGCGGAGTTCTTTTGTTTCACGGAGTTTTTTGATTACATAGCCCGTTGCGTCATTATTGATGCTTTCCATAATTTCGGGAACAACTATCACATTTGCTCCGCAGGCGATACCGCCGTTAAGAGGCAGGTCGCTGCACTTGTTGCCCATAACCTCAACAACCATACAGCGGTCATTTGACGAAATGGTATCTTCAAGCGAATTGCATAGGTTCATAATTGTATTAAGGCAGGTATCATAGCCGAGAGTGAAATCGGATGAAGGAATATCATTGTCAATAGTGCCGGGAATACCGATGCAGGGAAGACCTCTTACCGTGAGGTCCCTGGCTCCGCGGAAAGAACCGTCGCCGCCGATTACGACAAGGCCTTCAATGCCTACCTTGCGACAGTTTGCAATTGCCTGCTGCATATATTCTTCTTTGTAAAATTCCTTGAATCTCATTGAGCGGAGATATGAACCGCCTTTATTGAGAATTTCGCTGATGTTATTTAAATCGAAATCAACAAGGCAGTTGTCTATATCATTTGTGAGACCCCAGTAACTGTATTTGATTCCGTAAACCTTGATTCCGTTTGCGACCGCGGATTTAACCACAGAATATACCGCGGAATTCATGCCCGGGGCATCGCCGCCGCTTGTCAATACGCCTATAGTTTTCATTTAAACACCGTCTCCTTTAGTTATATTAAAAATAACACGATAATATTACAATACCGTATAATGGTTTGTCAATAAACAAATCAATAATAAATCTCTTTTATTACATCGGCACACTGCTGACGGTTCATACCGCATTTGATCCTGTCGGAATAAAGGATGGCAAAAAGTGTCATATCAATTTCATCGGCAGTATTGTAATTGCTGTATTGATAAATAACACTGTTTGTTCTGAGAACCGTGTCATCCGACATTCCCATACAATTGAGGATTTCTTCCTGAATTACAGACTGACGCTGGTCTTTCGGAATATCGTGACAGTAAAGAATTGTTCCGTTCTGAATTTCATCTGTTGACGTATTGAAGGTAAAACTTGTGAACGCGGCGCAGGTTTCATCAACAGTAATTGTTTTTGCCTGCAGTTCAAGCCGTGTGCAGAACTTGATTTCAAGATTATACTTATCACCGAAATTAACTCTTGTGGCGCCGGGGAAGCCTTCTATTTTATTGAGTCTTTCGAAAAACTCGGTGATATAATAAACATCGGTTGAGTTATAGTTTAAACCGTGAATATAATATCTTATCGGTTTGTTCCATTTCTGGACAAGGACTTTATGTCCCGAATCGCGCGAGTATTCTGCGGAAAGAACCGTTTCGGCGAAGTATTCAACCATCATATCGGTTGAAACGCCTTTGATATACATATCCGAATGCGCCGGTTTCGGAACTGTCGTTTCAACAGTCGTCGTTTCGGTTTCCGGCTCGGTTGTGGTTTCCTGCAGAGTTGTAGTTTCGGGCTCGGGAACGGTAAAATCAGGACTTGCCGTCTGCTTCTCGGTAACGGTTTCGGGCACGGCAGTGGTTTCTTTATCTGTCTGATTGTTTGTTCTTATGCAGGATGCAGTTGTGAAAACAACAAACAGACACAAAAAGATTGCAATAACTTTTTTCAAGGGTTACACCTCTATTCGTTATAAATGACATTTCCGGCGCCGAGAATTTTTCTGAGTTCTCTCAAAAGCACCTCATTTACAGATACACCGTTTCTTAAGTCAAACATTTTATATTCATTTTTGTCACTGAAATAATAGTAAAGCGGAAAACTGCCGTCAAAAATCGCAAGCAGTTTTTCACATTCCGCAATTTGCGGAGAATTTGCCGAATCGAACCGCAGAAACAGACCTTTGCGCTGTTTCTTTTTCTCAGGCTGTTTCTCGGGCTTCGGCGGACAGGGTTCAATCAGTTCGGCAATTATTTTAGGTTCTTCGTCTTCTTTAAGACTTAATCTGCCGTGAATCAGCACAATATTACCTTCGACCAGAATGGGATTATACGCGGCAAGAATACTTGAAAATGCAATTATTTCAATACTGCCCGTTATATCCTCAACCGTAATGTATGCCATGGAATTGTTTTTTGCGGTTATTTTTTTCTTGATTGATGAAATCTGGCACAGCACACGGACTCTCTTATTATCTCCGCCTTCGGGACCGTCAAGAAGAGAACCTATTGTATCGGAGTTTATGCTTTTCGCCGTCTCGGCAAATTCTGCCATTGGATGGCCCGAAAGATAAAGACCCGTTACTTCCTTTTCGTATCTCAATTTTTCGGAAGTTGAATAATCATCCGCAGGTTCAATTGCGAATTCTTCGGTTTCTTCCTCATCTGCGTCGGAATCACCGCTTAACAAATCAAAGAAGCCTATCTGACCGTCAACATTGCGTCTCCTTGTGTTTTCGAGATCTTCAAGAATCAAAGGCAGAGCGAGCATCATCTCACGGCGGTTTGAGCCGAGACCGTCAAGAGCGCCTGATTTAATAAGACTTTCCGCCGCGCGGCGGTTGAACTCCCTGCCCTGCATTCTGCGGCAAAAACCGTAGAACGAAGAAAAAGCTCCGTTTGTTTCGCGTTCCTCAATTATCTTTTCGATAAAGCCTGTTCCGAGATTTTTTATAGCAAGCAAACCGAAACGTATTTTGCTGTCGTCAACGGTAAATCCCGCAAAACTTTCATTTACATCAGGTGGAACGACATCAATCGAAAGTCGTTTACATTCGGCTGTATATTCCGTAATTTTGTCTGTGTTATCCAGAAAGCTTGTAAGCGTTGCCGCAAGGAATTCTTTTGGATAATAGCATTTAAGCCAGGCTGTCTGGTATGCGACATAAGCGTATGCGGCTGCATGCGCTTTATTGAACGCATAGGATGCAAAAGCAGCCATTTTATCAAATATCGCAACCGCGGTTTTTTCGTCTACTCCCCTGCGAACCGCTCCGTCAACTTCAACATTTCCGTTTTCATCTGTTTTTCCGTAGATAAATATCTCGCGTTCCTGCATCATTACATTATGCTTTTTCTTTGCCATCGCGCGACGGACAAGATCCGCTCTGCCGTAGGAATAGCCCGCAAGCTCGCGGCATATCTGCATAACCTGTTCCTGATAAACAATACAGCCGTATGTAACATCAAGAATATCTTTAAGCAACGGAGTGTCATATTTGATTTTTTTCGGATTATGCCTGTTTGCTATATATTCAGGTATAGATTCCATCGGACCCGGTCTGTATAGAGAAATAACCGCTATCATATCTTCAATGCTCTGCGGACTGAGTCCGACAAGAACATTGCGCATACCTGCGGATTCAAACTGGAAAACTCCTTCCGTCTGACCGGTGCAAAGCATTGCAAACACTTTTTTATCATCCGTATTGATCTTATCAATGTCAAAATCCGGCTTTTGCCGTCTTACCGCTTTGACTGTATCATCAATAACCGTCAGTGTTCTGAGACCGAGAAAATCCATTTTTAGAAGTCCGAGTTCCTCAAGCGCAGTCATTGTATATTGAGTTACGACTGTATCTTCATTTTTGGCAAGAGGAACATAAGACACAACCGGCTCATTTGTGATGACAACGCCCGCCGCGTGAGTTGAAGTATTACGCGGCATTCCTTCAACTTTCCGGGCAAGGTCAATAAGTTCTCTCATTTGTTCGGAAGAATGATATATCTCTCTGAAATCGGGTGAAGTTTCAAGCGCTTCATCCAATGTAATATTCAGTTTTTTAGGAACGGCTTTCGCTACTTTGTCAACAATCGTGTATGAGATTCCCAGCACTCTGCCGACATCACGGACAGCCGCCTTTGCCGCAAGGGTGCCGAACGTAACAATCTGCGCCACATGGTCGTCGCCGTATTATCAAAGTCCGGCATACTGACCCTTTCGGGGTTTAGAAATCTCTCAAAAAGAAGGTTGTATTTCATCGGATCTATGCCGGTTATTCCGATGCAATATGCGCATATGCTCGCGGCACCTGAGCCTCTGCCCGGGCCTACGGGTATGCCTGCGCTTTTAGCGTGATTCACGAAGTCCTGCACTATGAGATAATAGTCAACATAGCCCATTCTTTCGATTACGCCGAGTTCGTAATTGAGCCTTTCAACATATTCCGACGGAGGAGTGTCACCGTAACGCTCTTTGAAGCCTTTTTTGCAGAGAAGTTCAAACCACTCATTGTGGCTGTAACCTTCAGGAACATCGAAGTGAGGCAGTTTTGTTTTGCCGAATTCAAATGTGACATTACATTTGTCGGCAATAGCCTGTGTGTTTTCAACAGCCTGCGGATAATCCGAAAGAGCATCCCTCATTTCTTCTTCGCTTTTGACATAAAGCTCGTCGCTGCTGAATTCAAGCCCTGTGCTCTCCCCCAAAGTATGGTTGGTCTGTATGCAGATAAGAACCTGCTGTGCTTTTGAATCGTTTTTTTCTATATAATGACAGTCGTTTGTTGCGGCGAGAGGAATTCCTGTTTCCTCCGAAAGTCTTTTGAAAAGAGGATTGACCGATGCCTGTTCACGAAGACCGTGATTCTGTATTTCCAGATAATAGTTACCTTCGCCGAAAATGCCATTATATTTAAAAGCAAGAGCTTTCGCTTCTTCATATTCGTTTCTTTGTAAATGACGGGACACTTCTCCGAAAAGGCAGCCTGAAAGAGCAATCAGACCCTCGTGATACTTTTCAAGCAGTTCAATATCAACTCTCGGCTTTGCGTAAAAGCCGTTCACCCAGCTTTCGGAGACAATGCGGGTTAAATTGCGGTAGCCTTCATTATTCTTGCATAATAGAATAAGATGATAACGCTCGCTGTCGATTCCGTGAACCTTGTCAAATCTCGACCTCGGCGCAACATAGACTTCACATCCGATTATAGGTTTTATTCCCATATCGAGCGCTGTTTTATAAAAATCAATTACACCATACATAACACCGTGGTCGGTAATCGCGCAGGCGCACTGACCGAGCTCCCTGACTTTTTCGAGCAGAGGTTTTATTCTGCAGGCGCCGTCAAGAAGACTGTATTCGGTATGGACGTGTAAATGAGTAAATGCCATTTCAGTTGTTTTCCTTTATCTGCCTTGCTATTTCACTGAGTCTGGCAAGGCGGTGATTGACTCCCGACCGCGAAATCGGAACGCTGAGCATTTCACCCAGTTCCGTAAGACTGATTTCGGGATTATCAAGACGCAGTTGTGCGATTTCGCGAAGATTCTCAGGCAGACTGCTGAGACCTCTTGTTTTTTCAATAAATCTGATATCTTCAACCTGGCGGTTTGCCGCGTTGATTGTTTTGTTGAGATTTGACATCTCAAAATTAACCCTTCGGTTAACTCTGTTTTTGACATCCTTTTCCATTTTGATTCCCATAAGGAAAAGCGATGATTCGGTAGCGCCCATAAATGTAAGGATATCTTCTATGCTTTCGCTTTCTTTGAAATAAACTATATGATAGCCTTTTCGTATAACATATTTGGGATTGAATCCGCATTCGCCGAGAAAAGTGATTAAGTCACTGCAAAGCTTTTTATGCGACACGACAAATTCAAGATGATAGTTTTTGCTGGGATCGGTAACAGTTCCGCAGGCAATAAAAACGCCTCTTAAAAATGCGCTGCGGCAACAATCATCCTGTATGTTCGCGCGGTTTATTCGAAGAGTGATTTCTTTTTCGGAATGCCCGAATGTGTTGAGAACTTCTCTTCTCTGCGCGGCGGACTTGACATAATAGTTATACTTTTTCTGCTCATTCTGGGAATCGCAGACGGGATCGACTTTGCAAACGGATGAAAGCGTTGAAACATAAAGAGAAGAAACATCTTCATTTTCGGTGGTTATTGAAACATCAAAGGAAGAAAAGTGCGCAAAAAGAACAAGCCCGTATGCCTGAGCGTGTGTGCAACAGGATGACAGGACTTCATACGAAGCAAGTTCTTTTTTTACCGATGATGAAAATGACATTTTTCAACCTATAAACTTTATCTCGGGTTCAAGAATATATCCCGTGTTTTTAAAAACGGTTTCTTTAACATATTCAACAAGTTCCATAACATCTTTTGATGTTGCCCCGCCCTTGTTGATAACAAATCCGGCGTGTTTTTCGCTGACCTGAGCTCCACCTATGCCGAAACCTTTAAGACCGCACTGTTCAATGAGCGCGCCTGCGTAATTGCCTTGCGGGCGTTTGAAGGTGCTGCCTGCGGACGGATAATCGAGGGGCTGTTTAGCCTTGCGGCGCGACAGAAGATCATCCATTTTTGCTTTTATCTCGTTTTTGTCGGTAGGCGTAAGAGTTACAGTAATACCCGTTATTGCATAATCGCCGTCCGAATAAACACTGTGACGGTAGCCGAGATCAAGACTGTTTTTATCAAAACTTCCGAAAGACCCGTTCTTATCGATATGAGAAGCACTTATCGTGACATCTTTCATCTCACCGCCGTATGCGCCCGCATTCATAAAAATCGCTCCGCCTGCACTGCCCGGTATTCCGTATGCAAACTCAAGACCTGAAAGCGAATTTTCAAGCGCAAACGAGCAAAGCCGGATAAGAGGAGTGCCGGCAAGACAGGTTATGTTTCCGTTTCCGTCATAATCAATGCCTTCAAGAGCTGATGTCAGTATAACAACACCTTTTATTCCGTTATCGGAGACAAGTATATTACTGCCTTTTCCGATGATATGATATTTCGTTTCGCTGTCGATACAGAATCCGATAAGTTCACGGAGTTTTTCAACGGAATCCGGAATTGCCAGGAACGAAGCGGGTCCGCCTATTCTAAATGTAGTCAGTTCGCTCATCGGAGCGTCAAGACGGAACTCGCACTTTATTCTATCGCAAAAGGATTCAAATGACTTGATATCATTCATTATTCGTCAAGAAGAGCCGCGCCGTAAATACCGGCGTCGTTGCCGAGTTCAGCCGAAACAATGGCAGTCTGCTTCTTTGCGTGAATGCTGTATCTGCCTCTGTTGACATATTTACGGACGGGAACAAGAAGAGTCTCGCCTTCATGACCGATTCCGCCGCCGACACAGATTATTTCAGGCTGAAGAGCGTTTATGATATTAACGATGCCCTCGGAAAGATAGTAGATATAATTCGCAACAACTTTCTCGGCTGTCGCATCGCCTCTGCGCATAGCGTCAAACGAGGTTCTGCCGTTTACTTTATTGACATCGCCGTCGACTATTTCCCACATAATGCTGTTCTGGTCGTGGCGCATAGCGTCTTTTGTCTGTGCAATAAGCGCCGTTGCCGAAGCGTATCTTTCCCAGCAGCCGCGTCTGCCGCAGTTGCACTGCTCGCCGTCGACACAGATAACCATATGGCCGAGTTCGCCTGCCGCATAGTTTATTCCGCTTACTATTTTGCCGTCAAGGATGATACCGCTGCCGACACCGGTTCCGAGTGTTATGGCAACAAAGTTTTTAACGCCTTTGCCGCAACCGGCAACCGCTTCGCCGAGAGCCGCGCAGTTTGCGTCATTGTCAAGATAAACGGTTTTGCCGTCAAGTCTCGCTTCGAGCATTTCCTTCGCGGGAACCTGATCGAAATCTAGATTGTTTGCAAATTCGATATATCCGTTTGATTTATTGACTGAACCGGGGGTTCCTATGCCGATTGACTTGACATCATCAAGAGTTCTCTCGGGCAGTTTGTTTTCTTTTTGCCTCTGCCAACTATCTGCAGATTTTCATCAATTACTCCGACGGCGATATTTGTTCCGCCGAGATCAACGCCTACTCTATACATAATTTTACCTCCGAAAAAAAATTTTTTATTGATAGTCTTCCCAGACTTCGATTTTCTGGCTTTCGGGAATAATGTCATCATTAAGCCCGAGCTGGTGAATAAGTTCCTGAGCGGCATCATAGCCCATTTTTTTCTGCCTGTTGTTCATAGCGGCCGCTTCAATGATAATTGACAAGTTTCTGCCGGGTTTTACAGGAACAACATAAATCGGGACTTCAACGCCGAGAATGGTTGTGTAATTGTCAACAAGGCCGAGTCGTTCATAGACCTTGTTCTTTTCCCATTGAACAAGCTGAATGACCATATCGATTTTTTCGGTCATCTTTATGGCGCCCATACCGAAAATTCTTCTTGCGTCAACAATACCGACACCGTGGAGTTCAATAAAATGTCTGATATTGTCGGGCGCGGAGCCGACGACCGTCTTACGGGAAACCTGCCTGATTTCAACCGCGTCATCGGCAATAAGGCGGTGGCCTCTTTTCATAAGTTCAAGGGCGCATTCGCTCTTGCCTATGCCGCTGTCGCCGAGAATCAGAACTCCTTCACCGCTTACTTCAACAAGGACGCCGTGGCGGGTAATTCGCGGAGCAAGTTCAACACTCAGGAATGAAATCGTTGCCGCCATAATCGATGAGGTTGAGTCATCGGTCGAAAGTAAAGAAACCTGATATTTCTTTGCAAGTTCGCAAAGTTCGTCCGGTATTTCCTGCCCGTGTGAAACAACGGCGGTTGACGGTCTTGCGGAGAAAAATCTTTCAAGCGCCATGTGACCTTCTTTTTCGGGCAGCCCGGCAACATAACCGAGTTCCGCCAGGCCGAGAAACTGAATCCGGTCCGGCATAAAGAATCCGCTGTAACCCGCTAGAATAAGACCGGGGCGCTGAACATCTTTCGATGTCAGATATATATCGGACGGCTCCGCGGGAGCATATACAATATTAAGAGACAGGTTTTTTACAAATTTTTCCAAAGATACGGAATAACGTTCCATAATTACTCCTTTCCGTAAAAATCAAATGTAAATCAAAGTAACCTGACGGGGAAAAGCCAGATATCGCCTTTACCGAACAGCATTGAGCTTATTTTACTGATAAACATACATACTTTCAAAAGGAAAGGTTTGAGAACATATCTGACTGTCGGGCTGTCATAACCGTCGGAAAGCATCTTTGCGTTATACATTGCTTTGTAGAGAGCCTGTTCTTTTTCATCGGTTTCGGCTTGAGCCCAGTTACGGCTAAGCAGAAGGTTTTCGCAATCTTCATAAGCCGCGGTAACTTCATTTTTCTTTTGTTCTGATAAAGAACTCAAATCGGACCTTCTGTAATCTTCCATAAGTTTTTTTACGGTTGAAAGATCTCTGTATTCATTGAACTGCGGATAGCCGCCGTTGTTTTTTCTGGCATCGGTGATTTCTTTATCCGTAACCAGTTGAACGCACATTTCGATAATATCGGTAATGCTCGACTGAAGTTTGAGATGGCTCTGATTTCTTACGAACCAGGTCCTGTCGGGAAGAGCGCATGTGCCTGCGTCGACAATTCCGTCGGGGCTCAAATAACTTCTGTCAATAGCGGGTGTATATCCGTCGCCCAAAACATCACCGACATTTGCAAATGTGCCGCCCGCGGATGTTGACTGTGCCTGAATAATATTGTCGGAACTCAGATTGTAATGCTCAACAAGAGCCGGCAATTCAAGGTTGTAACCGCTGATAACAAATATATCTACGCCCTGTTCAGTAAGAGACTGCATTGTCTCTGCTGCGGAAAGCTGGATATTATAGTATTCATCCGTCATTTCTTTCAGCGCGGAATGTTCTGAATCTGAGATGTATTTTTTTGAAAGATCCGGATAAACTCCGCTCGGGACAAGCGCCCACATCGACTGGCAGTTGCGCATAAGTTTTGCGAGCACTTCATCTATTCCCCGCGAGAGTGTTTCCGCGAGAAAATCGTTAAAGAGTTCCGCTGGTATGGCCTTTGCTATAACATTACCGAGATAAGCCAGTGACATATATTCCTCTGCCGCAAGCGAGACGATATTGGGAATCAATTCATTATAAAGAACTTCGTCGTTGTCAAAAGTCGAAGCGCCGTCCATAAGGTCGGAAAGAAGATAGGACCCGTCAATAGCCGCCGCGGCGAAAACCACTCTGTCAAGGTCTTCGGGATTTGCGTATTTTGAGAGGAAAACATTGCCTATTGTTCCGCCGAGACTGATAAAGACAATACTGACTTTGTCGTGTCCCGTCTGTGTTTTGACCATTTCAATGTATTCATTGAGTCCCTTTGCGGATTCAAGGATGTTGCCGAAAGAACTGTATGAATAATAATAAGCGTGATCATAACCGTATTTGTCGCAGAAAGATGAGATGTCAACCTGCCGTTTAATGAAATCAAGCTCGTGCTCATATTTGGTTGTCGGCAGAGTGTTGCCGTTTTCATCCTTACTGTAACCTTTTGCGTAATTGTAGGATTTTTCGGGCTTTGTCGCACATTCTTCAAGAGAATACCAATATTCGTCAACAGCCACATCGTTTACCCTTGTGCCGTCCGGCTTGAAATAATGGCTTGAAAAACTTTCATCAAGGATGCCGATGACAATGTCAAGAAGAGCCTGTCTGTCGTGTTTCAAAACACAGAGAAGAATATCGCCTATTGCGTCTTTGAATTTGGCTTTCATAACCTCTGTGTCGAACATAAACTGCATATCCATACCCTCAACAATCGGGAAACCGTCGCTTGTCATTAGATCGTTGCCGTTTTCATCCTGAACATAGACCTGAGACTGCATAATACCGGGAACAACGATAAGCGGACTTACCCCGCAATCACCGTTGCAGGAGGTTTTGACTTCGGATTCCCATTCGTGGGTATGCTCTACAGTCGTTTCTGCGTGAACGGAAAGCAAAGTGCCGAACAACAAAATGACAGCCATGACAAGACAAAACAGTCTTTTGAAATTCATTGTCAACATCCTCTCAATAAATTGTTTTTATTTTATCATATAAAAAAAATATATTCAATAATACACTGTAAATTTCTTCATCATTTTTAACAAAAAATGTAATAATTTGTAACTATAATGTTGCCTCTTAACTGTTGACATTTGCGTTTTCAAATAATAGAATTATAAATTACCGAGTGGACTATTTACAATTGAATAAATGGGTGAACAAAAAAATGAAAATGAAACTTTTTATCGGCGCATTAGCCGTTTGCTCACTTGTTCCCGCCGCAAGTTGCAGCATAAAATCAAATCTCCCTGTAAACGTGGAAAGAACAACCGTTGTTCAGATGACACAGGCGGAACAGACCACCCTTAATGAGGTAATGACCGTGGAAGGCGCAAGTGAATTTGTGCGACTCGATGACGGCGCTTACCCTTGCTTTGACAACGCTCTTTTTCTTGGAAGTTCGAGGGTGGAAACTCTTGCGGAATATGGTCTCGCGCCCAACGCGGACAATTATGCGAAGGTCGGTATAAATATCCGCACAATTTATGACAAATCGCCTGACGGAGGCGCTTCGATATATGAAAAAATCGGCTATGGCTCATACGACAGAATCGTTCTTGTATTCGGCGACAATGAGTGCGCATGGCCTTACCTCAATGTTTTTGAGGATGAATATATCGAACTGATCAACAATCTTTCCGAAAAGCAACCGAATGCTAAGATTTACATTCAGAGCGTTCTTCCGATTTCAAAAAAGGCGAACGAAGATGAAGTAAATATCAAAGACGGCTACACACAGGAAAACATAGACAAAATCAACGAAGTTATAAAAGATGTTGCCGAAAAGACGGATTCCTTTTATCTTCCCGCGCCTGAAGAATTTACCGCTGATGACGGTTTTATGCCCGAAAACGCCGCCTCCGACGGAGTTCATTTCGGCAAAAAATACTGTCTCATCTGGCTCGAATACCTTGCAAAAGCGATGGAGGGTCAGCAATGAAAAGATTGTTCGCGTTAATTATTATCGGTATTACCATACTGACTTTCTGCTCCTGCGGAGGCAGCACGCAAAATACCGAAATTGATATAAACGCTCTCGGGGCGTATGTTGCCCAAAACGGAAGTTTTTCTGAGAATCTCGAACCCGTTGGTTCTCACGCGGTTCTGATGAGTTTCAATCTCGAAGACAGCGGAGTTGAAGCGGTTGAATACGCGACTTCTTCCGCCGTTTCCGAAATTTTTGCGGCGTTTAAAGGCGATGATGTCGTTCTTATTCAGAATGCTGTGCAGGACAAAATCGACTATCTCAAAGATAGTTACGCTTCATACGGTCCTGCCGAGGTTCCGAAAATTGAAAGCGCCGTTGTTATCACTAGAGGCAATTGTGTTATTTTCTGTATAAGCGCAGATAATACTCAGGCGAAAAAACTGATTGAAGATTACATAAAGTGAATATATTGTCAGCCCGCATTTGAAGTGCGGGCTTTTTGATTGAAAAAAAATAATAATGTGCTATAATTTCAATATCAAATCATCAAGGAGAGTTTCAAATGAAAAGAATAATCAGCCTTTTTCTGACACTCGCGCTCCTGTTCGGTATGACAACCATTCCCGCGTCCGCTTCAAAGGGCGTGCAGTCCCCCGCCGACGCTTCCGCAAAAGCAGAATATGACGGATATCCGTTTATTCTTGTTCGCGGAATGGAAATAAGTCTGCTCGTTCACAAACTGGGCACAGATGAGGAAGAACCCGCTTTCCCCGGAATTAACGCGGGAGAACTGATTTTCAAACTGCTGAAAGCTATCGCGAACGGTATTGTTCACTGGGATATTGATTATTTTACCGAGGATGTTCTAAAATATGTTGACAAGCTTCTCGGTCTTCTCGCCTGCAACAAAGACGGAACCTCGAAATATGATGTTTCCGTTCAGGAGTATCCCCTTGCACTGAGCAACTATCCAGAATTTGTCAACGAGCTTCCCGATGACAACGAGTGGGGTATTCTCAAAGCCGCGTGCGAGCATTACGGAAGCGAAAATGTATATTATTATATGTATGACTGGCGTCTTGACCCGTTTATGCACGCGGATAAGATAAACGAAATGGTTAAGCGTGCGCTTGCTGACTCCGGAAAAGATAAAGTCAACATTGTATGCTCGAGCATGGGCGGAATTATGACAGAAAGTTATCTTTATAAATACGGTCACGAGGATGTAAACCGTGTTATTTTCCTTTCATCAACATTCTGCGGAACCTATGTTACAACAGACCTGTTCGCAGGCAAGGCGGTTATTGAGCCGGACGCACTTTACAATTTTGTTTATCAGAAGTTGGGCGGGAGCAACGTCGCACTCGGATTACTCTACAAAGGGCTTGACAAAATCGGCTCGTTTGAGAGAATTGCAAACTTAGGCAACAAGCTGATAGAGAAACTGAAAGACAAGGTTTATGACGAGTTTCTCTCCCCTGTTTTCGGCACAATGCCGTCGCTTTGGGCTCTCTGCCTGCCCGACGGATATGACGAGGATATTGAGTTTATGTTCGGCGGCAAAGAGAATGAATATGCCGAAATTATTGCGCTGACAAAAGAATATCAGAAAATGGCAAAAGCAAGAAACGAGTTTTTACAGGAAGACGATGATTTCTTCTTTGAAGTTGTAGCAAGCTACGGAACTGCAAACATTCCGATTTATTTAAGAGGCGGTGAAAGCGGAGACGGAACGCTCGAAAGCGGTCCTATGCTCGGTTTTGCGAAAGTCGCAAGAATAGGTCAGACGCTCGGCGACGGATATAAAGGCAAACGCGTCTCACCCGACAGAATCTGCGACCTTTCGGATGTTCTCTACCCCGAAACAACCTGGGCAATCAGCGGCTCACCTCATGTTGCCTGCAGCTACGGAACCGATTACTCCGATTTTGTCTTCTGGATTCTGAGCAACGAGGGCAGAGTAACCGTTGACAGCAATCCGAAATATCCGCAGTTTATGAAATCTTCGGTGAATATGGAACTGGAATTATACAAGTAAATCATTTGTTGATATCGGACTTGAAAAAGCAATTTGCTTTTGATATAATCATACCCACGCGGGTATGGTGAAACTGGCAAACACGCCGGATTTAGGATCCGGTGGAGCAATCCTTGCAGGTTCAAGTCCTGTTACCCGCACCATAAAGAAAGGCTTACGGTTGTAAGCCTTTTTTCGTTGATTTCAGAGCATATAAATTGAACTGAAAGATTCAGATATGTTGTTATTTTTCTCTTTTTATGATAGAATTATTAAGCATTTTATTGAAGGTCGGTGATACACTATGAATCGCGCAAGCGGTGTTCTTCTGCATATTTCATCACTCTGGGGCGACTATTCGGAGGGCTCTTTCGGTAAGGCGGCAAAGGAATGGGTTGACTACATTTCGAAGCTCGGTTTCACTTACTGGCAGGTTCTTCCGTTCTGCCTTCCAGACGAGTTTTATTCTCCGTATAAATCATACAGCGCATTCAGTCTTAACCCGTTCTTTATTGACCTTGAGGAGTTGTTTGACGACGGGCTTCTTACCGTTTCGGAACTGAACGCGGCTAAGCAGAAAACGCCTTATTACTGTGAATTCAGAAGACTTTCGGAAGAACGTTTTGCACTGCTTGAAAAAGCAGCGGAAAGATTCGACGGAAAAAGCAAGATTGACAGGTTTATGAAATCGCATCCGCACACCGAAAAATTCTGCGAGTTCATGGCTCTCAAAACCGCGAACGGCGGCAAAGACTGGCATAACTGGAAAAATAAAAAACCCGATGAAACTACCCTTAAAACCTGGAGATTCACGCAGTTCATCTTTTTTGAGCAATGGATGAAAATAAAAAAATACGCCAATTCAAAAGGCGTTAAAATAATCGGCGACATTCCCATTTATGTCGCGCTTGACAGTTCGGATGTATGGGCTGACCCGAAACAGTTTCAGCTTGACGAGAAGAATATGCCCAAGTGTGTGGCGGGAGTTCCGCCCGACTATTTTGCAGAAGACGGTCAGCTCTGGGGAAATCCCCTTTATGACTGGGAGAAAATGGAGGTGGACGGTTTCGTCTGGTGGAAAGAACGCATTGCGTTTATGTGCGAGCTATTTGACGGAATCCGCATTGACCATTTCAGAGGTCTTGAATCATATTACAGCATTCCTGCAACCGAAAAAACCGCAAAAAACGGTAAATGGATAAAAGGTCCCGGAATGAAATTCGTAAATGCGATAAAGCCGATATGCAAGGGCAAACTGATTATTGCCGAAGATTTAGGCGATATCGATGACAAGGTGCGTAAGCTTGTTGATTCAAGCGGGTTCCCGGGTATGAGAGTTCTTCAGTTCGGTTTCCTGGGCGGAGCGGATTCACCTCACCTGCCCCATAACTATGACGCAAACTGCATTGCTTATACGGGGACTCACGACAACAACACTCTTCTGGGCTATGTGTGGGAACTTGACGAAGGAACGCGCCGCCGTCTGCTTGACTACTGCGGTTATGACGGGAGCAACTGGGACGCCTGCTACGACAAGATATTGCAGATGATGTTCCGCAGTCATGCCGGCACGCTTATTCTGCCTGTTCAGGATTTGCTTCTTTACGGCAGCGACACAAGGCTCAACACTCCCGGCACGGCAGATGACAACTGGAATTACCGAATAACCAAAGAGCAGTTAAACGGTATAAACGCAGATAAGTTCAGAAAATGGAATGAACTCTACGGAAGAATATAAATAGTAAAAGGCATCCGATTATTTTTCGGATGCCTTATTTTTTCATAAGTGTTTTCAGAAAACCGTCCGCTTCTTTACTGCTTTTGAATACCAAAACCTCTTTGTCCGGAAATTTATTTATCCGCTCGATTACTTTTGGACGGTTATTGATATTGTAGTTTTTTACGGAATCGACAAATTCTTCATCAAGTTCATCCGAATCTGTCCACGGCATATCGGGGCGTTGACTGCCGCGTCTTGTCATAATACCTTCAAGGCAGACATCCGTAGGATAGTCAAGAAAAATGATTGTGTCGCACAAAGACATTCTCAATTCCATTGTGCCGCCGTAGTTACCGTCCATTATCCATTCGTCGGTTTTGCCGATTTCATTGATTTTTTCAATTAATTCTTCGCGGGGAAGAAAGGTCTTGTCTTTACGCCAGTAAATCATATCAAGATGATAAAGCGGCAGTCCCGTGATTTCATGCAAAGCCCTTGAAAACACGCTTTTGCCGCTGCCCGGGCAGCCGATTACAATTACTTTTTTCACAGTTTTAACCTTTCAAAAACATCAAACTCACTGTCAATGAGAATTACAGAATCTTTTTTGCTACCGAACATTTCAAAGAATATTTTGTTTTCTTCTATGGCAATCCGAACATCAAAATCCGTGTCATCAAGTCGATGCTCGATTACGGAGGCGTTGCTTTTTATATCGTCAAAATGCGAACGGATATACTTTTCCGTCATAACAAGGCAGTAAAACCTGATTTCTTTAAGATACTCCCGTGAAAAATCCTGCTCCCAATCCACTGGAATATAGCAGCCCTCAACAATAAGGTTCTGCCTGTTTTCAACAGCCGTTTTTATAATCTCTCGGATAACGGGCCACAGGTATTCTGTAATTTTGTCATCATCATAAGGCGTTAGTGTTGTATAGCCGCTTCTGATCAGCCCCATTTTTATATGATCAATTGAGAGATACGGATAATTATATTTTTCAAGAAGTTTCTGCGCGAGCAGAGTTTTGCCCGTGTGTGATGCGCCGGTTATCAGAATAATCATAATGCTTTTTCCATTCTGTAAAACTTTCCATCCTTGTCCTCTGCTTCTTCATAAACGATAAAGCCGAGCTTTTTATAGAGATTCACGGCGGCGGTGTTATCACAATCAACGCCCAAAGCAATAGACTTATATCCCTTTTCTTTTGCTTTGTCGAGCAGATACAGTGATATTGCTTCTCCGTAACCTTTGCCGCGCTCAGACCGTTTTACGATAAGCCGTGAAAAATACAGTCTCTCGCCGGGAATTGTTCCATATTCGGGATTATCATAAACAAGGTCGCATTCGGCTGTATAATCATCGTCAACAGTAAGTATAAAAACATCACGGTTGCCTGCCTTTATCTGCTCAATGAATATATTGGTATAAGGACAGGTCTGCATATTCCAGATTGCATTGCAATTAGTATATTCATCAAGATTTATCTGTTTTATTGCATAGGGTTTCATATAAACTCCAAAACACAAACTATACTATCGTAAGCTCGCGGGCTATGCCTTCGAATGCGCCGCCTGTTACATACTGTATAAGGTTTTCGGTTAATCTGCTTTCATAATCAAAGTGCAGATGGCCTGTAAGAATCGCTTTTATCTGCTGTTCGCTCTTGATATATTCAATCATCCGGAGAGTAGATTCCGTCGGTCGTTGCTGAACAGCCCTGAACTCGGAATAAGGCAGCAGATGCTCTTCATCGCAGCCGACAATATAAGTGCAGTCCGTCGGATGATCGGTGTTATGAAAATCATAAAGCGACTGTTCGAAGAGCGGATCGTGAAAAGCGAGAATGACGGGAAACCCTTTTTCAACTTCCTTTTTCAGCCGCCATAGCTGCCAGTCTTCAAACTGATAATAGCCGTTGTCAATGCCGACTATGTTCACTCCGCCCACCTGACGGGAATTGAAAAACATAGGCACACCGAGACCGTAGCCCATCTGCATGTAGCTGTTCATACGGTAGGCGTTGTCTTCCCACGCCTCGCCGACATACTGCGAATAGTCGTGGTTGCCCGCGATAAAGAAAATTTTTTCATCCGCAAGGATTTCGCGCGCTTTTTCAACATTTGCGTGTGAGACAAAGTCAATAAGATCACCCGTATGAACAAGTAAGTCACAGTTATTTTTCGCGTATTCAATATGCTCATAAAGATATTTTTCTTTTTCGGGCGATGAAAGTCTGCGCGCAAGCTCATGTTTTCTTTCATCGTCACGGTCATCAACAAGGGCTATGTGCGAGTCGGTAACATGGAGTATTTTAACGGGATGTTCAAGGCCGATTTCAAGAGTTGATTTATTGATTTTCATTAAATTAACACCTTTCGGTTTTGTTTTATTGCGGTAAAATGAACGAAACGGCGGGTTATCCGAAAAGGACTCCGCCGTTTTTATTGATATTACTGAACTTTGCCGATTTCGCGCTCAAGCCAGATGGTTCCGATATCCATCGCGCTGTAAAGACCGCGTCTTTCGGCTTTTTTCATGATTTTTTCACGCGCTTTTACTTCCGGATCTGTGTTGACAAGCTGAACAACAACTCTGTCGGCTACCTCCATACCGTTGATTTCGCGTGTGCTTGTAACCTGCATTATTACTACGCAGGGTTCATTCATAAAGCCGTAGTATATGGTTTTGCCGTCACGGACAAGCGGTCTGCCTTTATACATTAAAAAATCGTTCTTTTTTGCAGCCATCTGCATTCACTCCAATCCGTTATTCTATTCCGAGATAACACTTCAACATCGCCTGAAGCAGTTCGTCGCGGTCAATGCGTCTTATAAGGCTGCGGGCGTTGTTGTGCGTGGTAATGTAAGTCGGGTCTTCGGAGAGAATATAGCCGACTATCTGATTTATTGAGTTGTAGCCTTTTTCATTGAGCGCATTATAAATTTCAACGAGGGTTCTCTTCATTTCGCGCTCGCTCTCATCTTTGATTGAGAATTTAATTGTTTTATCGGTCATATCTGCACCTCCGTTCATATAATTATATTACATATTTCAAAATAAAACAACAGTTATTTTTAATTATTTCATTTATGTTCTGAGCACTACTCCGATAAATGAAAGGTTTTCGATTATTTTATCAATCCACGCCTGAACCTCATCCATACCTATTGTGCGGTCGTGTGATGAGAAATTGAAACGGAGCGTGATGCTCTTGATGTTGGCTCTGTCAAACAGGTCAATCATTTTAACGCTTTCAAGTTCTTCAATATTGAGCGCTTTCCAGGCGTTTTCGATATGTGAATACCTGACATCATCGGGAACAACAAGCGAAAGGTCGTAATATGTCGCCTGCTGAACGGAGGGCTCGCAGAATTCAATCGATGCAGCGGGGATTTTCGTGAACGCATCCATATTGATTTCGATGCAGACAACGGCGGCGTTCTTGTCGATTTTCACCCTGTTCGAAGGATAGAGTGTGTTTATTGTTCCGACACAGACGCCGTCAACGGTTATCGAAGCGGTATTTTTGGGATGCTGCCAGTTGTGAATAACATCGATTTTGTCGTATTCAACACTCTTCTGTTTGATGAGAGAAGCAAGGCAGTTGACGATTTCAACGCCCTTGAGATAAACGGTTTTTTCATCAAGAGTCTTGCTGTAAAGAACCGCTCCGAGGTGTTTTTCCTCAACACACATTCCGTCCGAACCGGTGCCGTTTACCACTCTGCCGATTTCAAAGACGCCGAAGGTGTCGGCATAATCTTTGTTCTCACTTACAGCGACAAGCATTGTGGGAATCATCGAATTGCGCAGGACGCTGTTGTCGGGGTTGTCAATGTTGATAACCTTTACATTGTCTTCGACATCTATGCCAAGCTTTTTATACTTTTTGCCGTCGCACCAGACATAGGAATGAACTTCGTTGAAAGAATACTTTTTGACAAGGATGTCCTTGACCTCGTAATCCTCGTTTTTCTCTTTGGAAATACGGACGGGCTTCAGAGGACTGCGTGTGGTTGAAATAAGGAAATTGTCATAACCGTAAATTCTGGTTATCTCCTCAATTATATCCGCTTTCATTGTGACATCCTTGGTTGCGCGCCAGGAGGGAACATCAACGGTGAACATATCGTTTTCAAATTTCACGCCGAATCCGAGAGCTGTAAGAGTGTTGATAATTCTCTCGTTGCTGATGTCAATACCGGTATAGCGGTCAACATAAGCTTTGTCAAAAGTGATTGTTATATGCTCATAGTGTGAAACGTATTCATCGGTAATGAGTGAGGCAATCTGCGCGCCGGGGTCGGAATCCTTGACAAGTTTTACAAAACGCTTTACGGCGGACATAACGAGTTCTGGATCGAGCATTTTTTCATATCTCGCGGAAGCGTCTGTTCTGTGATTGAGTCTTGAAGCGGATTTGCGGACGCTGACGCCGCTGAAGTTGGCGCTCTCAAGAATAACGGAATCGGTCGTTCCGACTATTTCGGAGTCAAGACCGCCCATAATGCCCGCTATGGCAACGGGAGTTGAGCCGTTCCAGATCATAAGAGTATCGGTATCGATATTTCTCTCGACGCCGTCAAGCGTTGTGAA
>CADAER010000051.1 GCA_902787025.1 Oscillospiraceae bacterium
GAGTAAAATTTCAAAAAGTGTGGCGGTAATTGTGGCGGTAATTTAACTGTCAGGGCGTGGGGGGGATATATTAACTGTCGGAGCGGGCAAATAACTACCTTAAATATCCGAAAAAACAAAAAGGGATTTTCTCTTTTTGTAAAATCCCCTGTCGGAGCGGAAAAAGCAAGTAAAACAAGCAAAGGGCTATTATATTAAGTGCAATAAACCATTTACCATAAAAAAGGATTTATCCGTATTTGATAGTAATTAAACAATATAATAAAAAAACGGTGATTCTTTTCTCTTTGCGTGAACGGCTGCTTTTACGGCGTGAACGGTCATTTCACTTTTAACTTGTAGCGGATTGAGCGTTTCACAAAAAGTTAAGTCAGAGCGGATTGCATATCTCGAAAAAAGGATTAAATGTTAAAAATCGTCTTGTAGGTTTTTTTACTTTTTTATTACTGTGTCAATCCCTTATATATCAAGGGTTTCAAAAAACTAACCTTCCGAAAAGTTTACTTCTATAAAAAAGGGCTTTTGTCATAATAAATAAAAGGTTTTTATATAGGGTCATTATAGGGTCATTATAGGGTCATTTTTGTATCAATTTCATATCGTTCTTGTATCAGGTTCATATCATTCGCCGCTTGTTCGCCGCTTCCGGAGCGGAAAGCAAGCGTTTTTTTATGTCAGCTTTGTGCCTATGCTTAATATATATTCACCGCCTGTTCACCGCCTGTTTACTGCTTGTGAAGCGGTTAAACGGTGCTTTTCTCTGTATGTTACTTGTAGGGCGTTCGTTCTGTCTTTTACCGCTTGTCTGCCGCTTGAAAGCGGTATAAAAAGAAAAAAAGCGGAATAAAATCCGCTTTAATTCAATCTTTGGTTTTTATCGGGGTTGTGTGGAAGGTCAATGTAATATTCACCCTTGTTTGTTCGTTCAAAGATCCGGCTGAAAATTGCTTCATCAATCATTTTGATTTCCTTTGTTGTTTTTTCGCTTGAAATAATGGTTGTTAAATCCTGCGTGTATCTGGCGTTTATTATTTCAAATGCAAGCTTTATTTCAGCTTGTGAAGGTATTTTTGAGCGAAAGAAATCATCAATGTATATTACATCCGTCTTTTTAAGCGGTTCAATTATTTCAGCCCGCTCCGCTCTGCTTTCGCTGCTTGATAAACTTAATACTTTATTCAGGTCATCAGCCCATTTGAAATAACGAATGCTTTTTTTGTTATCCAAAAAGCCCTTCAAAAGTGCCGTGCAAATATGAGTTTTGCCCGCTCCGCTCTGCCCGCCTATGAAGAAAAAACAACCTTCCGGAGCGGTTAAAAATGACATTGCTTTTTCTTTTATTTGCACCTGCCATTCAGAACCGCAAGTGTAATTGTCAAATGTCATCTTTTTCAATGCAGATGAAAGCCCGCTTTTTTCAAGTGCTTCAATGCTATTTCGGAGCGGCATACATTCGCAATCAACAGTAAGTTCTTTTCCGTCTTTTTCAATGTAATAAACGCCCTTGTTTTTGCATTTAAGGCAATCATAATATTTCAAATAGCCCTGTGCTTCATTATCTGCCTTTATTTGCATTTGCAGTAAATCCATTGATTTTGTTTTTTCAATTTCTTCGGGTGTAGGCGTGTGCCCTGTTAAACCTTCAATATCAAAAGTCATTTAATCAAATCCTTTCCGGTTATTATTTTATAATCTTCACTTTTCTTTATATTATCGTTAGATAATATATCTTTATTCTTGTTTTCTTTTATATTCTTATTATGTCGTGATTCATTGCGTGAAACATTGCGTGATATATCAGGGGCAACATTGCGTGATTTGTCATCATTGAAAAGTCCGCAATCGGTTGATATTATTGAATATTTGCCCTTTTTATATTGCGTGATTAAGCCCATTGACATTAAGTGCTTCTTTGCGGTTCTTATTGCGTTTTCGGTCAATCCTGTATCTTTCGCAATTCTCCGTTCAGAGCGAACGCAAGCCCTGTTTGGAACAACGAAGCCGCCCGATTCAAAAAACGAATCTGCATAATTTGCTTCATATTGCAGATAAAAGAAAACAATCAGGTCATTATGATTCTTGTATAGTTCTTTTGCTTTATCGTTTTTAGGGAACGCTACAAAGGGTTTTTTATAGGCATTTGCCATTATTACCGCCCGCCTTATGAATAAGAGTTTTCAATAAAGGCAATTAAGTCAACCTTTTTAATACGATAAAGCCGTGAACCTGTTTTAATGGCGGGCAACCTTCCCGCCCGAATCCACGAACCCACCGTGTTGCTATTCACCCGCAATAACTGCCCTGCTTCAATCGGAGTGATAAAGTCAGGCAATTCGTCAAGCCGTGCAGCTTTAACCGCTCCGGTGTGATTCTTGTAATACTTTGCCATTATTCCGCCCCCTTGTATTCTTTGAAAAGGCAATTGCCGTTTTCGTCAACCGCTATAATTTTAATTGTGCCGCTTTTGCGGGGTTTTGCTTTTGCCTTATATCCGGTTGATATAACCTTGCAACCGTTCTTTTCAGCCGTTTCAATCAGAAGGTCATATAATGCTTTTATCTTCATTATTCAGCCCCCTTTTTGCTTGCAATATCATCAATGATTGACAATATGCGTTCTTTTTCCGCTCCGTCAATTTCTTTACGGAGTTTGCGTGTCATTGTAGGTTCGCTTATTCCCAAACGGTCAGCAACCTGCCATAATGCAACGCCTTTGCCTTTTGCCGTAAGTTTGATTTGTTCGTTTGCCATTTTTGTTTACCTTCTTTCATAAAAATATTTGTTGATGATGATTGACATTTCAATTCAATATGTTATAATGTCAACGGGGAATGATAATGATATTTCAATCACCATAGTCAATATTAAACCGTTTATTTGCGAATGTCAATGATTTTGATTATCTTTTCCCTTTTGTCATTATCTGTTGAAAGGCGGTTTTGAAAATGTCGCAAAGGCGAACAAATTACGCAAGTGAAAAATGGTGTATTAATCTCAATAAATTGCGGGATGAATACGCCGAAGAAAACGGCAAATATAACAAAGCACAAGGCAAATATGTAATCAGCAATGAAGCATTCGGGCAATATTTAGGAATCGGCACAACATCCGTGTTTGATTATTGCGGGGGATATAAAGAACCTTCATTGTCGCAATTTACTAAAATTGCAAAAGCCTTTAATGTTTCACTTGATTGGTTGACAGGTCAGCCCGGAGCGGTCAGGTCAGCAAACACAACCGTTCAAGAAATATGCAAATATACAGGGCTGTCAGATAAAGCGGTTGAAATTCTTCATACAATGGTTTTTTCAATGATTCTTTTAATGGATGAAAATGAAAAAATAAGTGAATTTAATTCACGCCCTGAAAACTATAATGACGGCATTAAATATTCATTTTGTGATTTAACGCCATATAAAAAACTGTCAACCGTTATTAACTTGATAATTGAAAACGCAAGCAATATTAACGGCGAAGGTTCTATAAATCTTATTTCAAAATTATATGATTATTTATCTTATGATTTCCCCGAAGATGAATATATTATTCTTGACGAAGACGGCGAAATTACAACACACACATTCCCCCTTGATGAAAACGGCAATCCTTATAAAACCGTTTGGAGATTGATTGAAGAAGATGAATTTGGAAAACCTGTTTTCAAGCAAGAAAACCAAATTATAAGCGAATTTGCAATAAACGCAAAAAGCTTTATTGAAGAAAAACAATTAAAATACATTACGGAAGAATTAAAGAATCTTCGGGAATCATATCAAGAACAATTATTAAATACTATGAAAGCGGAAGGGGATAATGATAATTATGTCAAAGAAGAGTAATACGAAAGATAAAAGCGGCAATTACCGCTCCCGTGTTTGTATCGGAAAAGATGAAAACGGAAGATATAAATACAAAAACTTTTACGGCAAAACCCAGAGCGAAGCAAACAAAAAAGCAAGGGAATATAAAGCAACCGAAGAAAAGGGCATTGATATTGCCGGAGCAGAAGATACATTTGCAAAATGGGCGGAGCGGTGGTTAAGATTCAAAAAAAGCAAGGTCGGCAATTCTCAATACAAAGTGTATGAATCCTTATTGAAGCATTTAATTGACTATTTCGGCGGTCAGCCGATTAAAGAAATCCGAATGATGAATATACAGGATTTAATTGATAACCTTGCAAATGATAAATCCGAACGCACCGGAAAAGCATTGTCATATAAAACCTTGAAGGAAATCAGGGGAACGGCAATTCAAGTTTTCAATTACGCCATTGATAACAGAGCCATTGAATACAATCCGGCAAGCCGTGTTATTATTCCCGAAGCTGAAAAAACCGAAAGAAAATGTATATCAGATAAGCAAGAAGCATATATTTTGTTTTTCCCGCACCGGATGCAAGCCCCTGCAATGATTATGCTTTATGCAGGTTTAAGGCGTGGCGAAGTGATTCCGCTTGAATGGTCGGATATTGATTTTGAAAACAAAACAATCACCGTAAACAAGGCGGTTGATATATCAGGCAATCAGCCGATATTAAAAAGCACCAAAACCGAAGCGGGCAACCGTGTTGTTTTCATCAACCCTACATTGTTAAACTTTTTGAAGAAGCACAAAGAACAAAGCAATTCAAAATATGTCTGCCCTTCCCTTAACGGCGGAATGTTTACACAATCGGCGTGGGCGAAGGCGTGGGATTCATATTTGCTTGATATGGATATTGAATACGGTTCGCCGGAGCGGAAAAGCAAATACAATCCCAAATATTCAGGGCTTCAATCAATAGAACCGTTCACGCCGCACCAATTACGCCATACATTCGCAACAAAGCTTATTGAATCAGGCGTAAACCCGAAAGAAGCACAAATGCAAATAGGTCATAGCAGCATAACAACAACCCTTGATATTTATACTCATTTGTCAGACGAACATATCAAGCAGGAAATGCAAAAATACAATGATTTTACAAACAATAGGTATGAATACCTTGAAAGCCTTATAAAGTGAAATAACGGCATTACAGAGCCGTTTACAAGCAATCTGTAAGCCGTTTATTTATAATCTATTGAAAGGGGGAAAATAAATGTCATTATCAGAGCAACAATTGCGTGATTTAATCAATCAGTTATCACCGGAAAACAAGCAAAAGTTCATTGATTATTTAGAGCAAATGTTAAACGAATCCGAAGCAAACAAAACCGTTATCCGCTCCGCAAAAGTCAAAGCATAATTAACAAGAAAATAATCCGCTTAAATGTGGTAAAAATATAGCGGGTTTTTAGTCAGATTTTACGCCGATTTTAGCCAAAAAAACGCCATTTATTTTGAAAGTGTGGCGGTAATTGTGGCGGTAAAAAATCAAAAGCCCTTGTGTATCAACGGTTTTCGGCGTTTTCGTATTTGGCTACGAACCAAAAGGTCGGGGGTTCGAATCCCTTCCGGCGTGCCAAAAAACAGTTCACCCAACAGGGTGGGCTGTTTTTTATTATGTTGAAAATGGGATTCGAAGCCTGAGAGGGTGAGCGGCGTTATGAAAACAGTCCGGTGGACTGTTTTCAGCCGCGAAGTCCGAGACGGGCACCGTTGCCCTGCAACGGTCGGCGAGGACGCAAGGATTTGCGAAGCAAATACTTATCCCTTCCGGCGTGCCATAAAACAGAGTTGTTCGTCAGAACAGCTCTGTTTTGTTTTTTGTTGGGATGGGATTCGAACTGCGAGGGAAGCGAGGCGAACGCCGAAGCCAAACGCTCCGGCGGAGCGTTTGCCGAGTCGCAACGAGCGAAGCGAGGCGACAACAATCCCTTCCGGCGTGCCATAAAACAGAGTTGTTTGTCAGAACGGCTCTGTTTTATTTTTCTGCTGAAGATGGGATTCGAACTGCGAGGGAAGCGAGGCGACGGATGTCCTTTCCCGGAGGCCGTAAAGCAGTTCGCTTATCGGGCGGACAGTTTTATAATTACAGACACACAATAACACGCAGGTTTTGCTTTTCTCTGAACAAAGCGCAGGCGGGCGGTTTTTCGGCGGGAGCGGTCAAAAGTGTTCTTTTGCCGCTCCGGTTATTATAAGCGGGCTTTGCAGACGCAAAAGCACCGGAACCCATCTGGATTCCGGTGCTTATTATTTGTTTATTGACTATTCCCTGAACTGTTCGCTGTAAAGCTGTTCATACATTCCTTTTTGAGCCATAAGTTCATCGTGGGTGCCCTGCTCTGTTATTCTGCCGTTGTTTATGACCGCAATTTCATCGGCGTTCTTGATTGTCGAAAGGCGGTGCGCGACAACGATTGTTGTTCTGCCCACGCACAAATCGTCAAGCGCCTGCTGAATAAGAATCTCCGTCGTGTTGTCGAGCGCGCTGGTCGCTTCGTCGAGAATGAGTATCGGCGGATTTTTGAGAAAGACTCTCGCAAGGCAAAGTCTCTGTTTCTGACCGCCCGAGAGGCGTATTCCCCTCTCGCCGATTACGGTGTCGTAACCGTTTTCAAGAGTCATGACAAAGTCGTGTATATTGGCGCGTTTCGCCGCTTCGATTACCTCCTCATCGCTCGCGTCAAGCCTGCCGTACAGAATATTTTCGCGCACGCTGGAATTGAAAAGATAAATATCCTGCTGAACAATACCGATATTGCGGCGCAGGGATTCAAGCGTAATGTTTTCAATATTTTCGCCGTCGATAAGAATCTCACCTTCGCGGATGTCATAAAAATGCGGAATGAGGTGGCAGATTGTTGTCTTGCCTCCGCCGCTCGGGCCTACAAGCGCAAATGTTTTTCCCGCTCCGATTTTAAGGCTTATGCCGTGAAGAACATCTTTTTCGTCACCGTATCCGTATTCGACATTTTTAAATTCGATATCGCCTTTGAGACGGGCAACCTCGCGGGCAGATGACGAATCGTATTCCGGCTCGGTATCCATAACCTCGCAGAAGCGTTCAAAGCCCGCGATTCCGGTCTGAAACTGCTCCATAAAACGGATAAGTGTGTTTACAGGATTAAGAAATATGTTGATTGAAACAATAAAAGCGGAGTAGTCGGCAAAATCGATTTTGCCGTTATAAAGGAAGAGTCCGCCCGCTATGAGAACAACAACATTGAAAACATCGGTGACAAATGTCGATGACGAGTTGAATGTTGCCATCGCTTTATATGCAAGCCCGTTCGCCGTTTTGAACTCGCCGAGGCCTTCGTTGAATTTTTCTTTTTCCTTTTCGGCGTTTGTGAAGGATTTGGTGACTCTGACGCCCGAAATGCTGCTCTCGAGAGCGGCGTTTATTACCGCGTTTGACTTGTTTCTCTCCTTGAAAGCTTTTCTCATACGCTTGCGCGTAAAGCCGGAAACAAAAACAAGGAACGGAACGCAGGAAAACACAATCAGAGTCAGAGGAACATTGATTGACGAAAGATAAATAAACGAAATGATGATGGAGACCGATGAAATAATGACATTTTCGGGGCCGTGGTGCGCAAGCTCAACCATATCGAAAAGATCGGTTGTCATTCTCGACATTATTTTGCCCGTTTCGTGCGCGTCATAGAAACTGAACGGCAGCTTTTCAAGGTGGTCGAACATATCGGCGCGCATACGCATCTGCATATCGACACCCATCATATGACCTTTATACTGAATAAAAAAGTTCAATCCCATTCTCATAAGATAGAGGGCAAGCAGCGAGAGTCCTCCCGCGACAATGAGGCGGTATTCCCTGTTCGGAATCAATGTTCCGAGCATTATGCGGGTTATGACGGGATAGAGCAGACCGATAAGCGCCACCATAAGCGAAGCGCACATATCGGCGGCGAAGAGTTTTTTATGCGGTTTATAATAACTCAGAAATCGTTTTAACATTGTTTTTCCTTTTGATTCAATATTGTTTATATCGAATTTTACAACATAAAAAAACAATAATCAAGTGCCGTTTCGACCTTGACGATATTAAACATTGATATTATAATTGCTGTATATTATGAAATGAAGGCAGTTTTATGTTCAACAACAATTTTCATACTCACACGCGTTACTGCGACGGAAAGAACACGCCTGAAGAAATGGTGCAATACGCCCTGAAGCTCGGCTTTGATTCTCTCGGATTTTCGGGCCATGCGTTTACGGAATTTGATTTAAGTTACTGTATGACTCCGGAAGAAACGAAACAGTATATCGACGAGATAAACGCTCTCAAAAAGAAATACGCGGGCAGAATAAACATATACTGCGGAACGGAACTTGATTTCTACTCGCCCGACCTCGGATTTGATTATGATTTTACAATAGGCTCTGTTCACTATCTGTATGTTGACGGCGAATACACTCCCGTTGACAGCACTGCGGAAATACAGATTGAGGCAACGGAAAAGCACTTCGGCGGCGACTATATGAGTTACGCCGAAAAATATTTTGAAAACGTCTCGCTCGTTGCCGAAAAACTGAAGCCCGACATTATCGGTCATTTCGATTTAATCTCGAAATTCAACGAAGACGACTGCATGTTTGATTCGGGTAATCCGAGATATATCAAGGCGTGGCAGACCGCGGCGCTGAAACTTATCAAAGCGGGAATTCCGTTTGAAATCAATACGGGCGCTATAGCGAGAGGCAAAAGAAAAACGCCCTACCCTTCGCTCGAAATCGCACAGTTCATAAATGACAACGGCGGATTCTTCATTGTAACCTCCGACTGTCATAACGGCGAATACCTCGACTGTGCTTTTGATTATGTAAAAGAACAATATTCCCGCTTCAGACTTGTTGATTTTGAAGTCGGAAAATACAATAAATGAAAGGATAAGTCTTATGAAATTTTACAGATGCTCACACTGCGGCAACATAATTGTTTACATGGAAAACAAAGGCGTGCCCGTAATGTGCTGCGGTCAGAAGATGGAAGAACTTGTACCCGGCTCGGTTGACGCCGCCGCCGAAAAGCATGTACCCGTTGTTGAAATCAGCGGCAATATTGTCAAGGTGAAAGTCGGCGAGGTTGACCATCCGATGATTCCCGAGCACCACATTGCCTGGATAGTGCTTGAAACGAAGAACGGTTTTCAGAAAAAGGAACTCGACCCGACCGGTGAACCCTGCGCGGTATTTGCGCTTGACGGCGACGAGGCGGTTGCCGCTTATGAATACTGCAACCTTCACGGACTGTGGAAAAAAGAGTTATAATTATGAAAAGCAGAAGAGGCTTGCTGAAAAACTCAGCAAGCCTCTTTTAATTATGTTCGGTTAAATCAATATTTGAAGTCTTTGAATGTGACTGTGGTGTCCGCTCTGCCGGTAGCCGTGCTGACCTTAGCGATTGTGTACTTGACATTTGAAAGATTTGCGGCAAAGTTGAAGGAAACAACGAGATTCTCGAGGTTGCCTGTCTCTGCGTCAACTACTGCCTTAACCTTTACATTGCTGGTATCAACCTTGACGGATTCAACCGATGCGCCGTCTGTATTGTTGAGTGCGTAGTAAATGTTGGGAGCGCTCTTGTAGTCGAATTCGCTCTTGTCGCCTGTGCCGACATAGATGCCTGTTCTGTTGATGGGAGCGTACTCACTTCCGCCGGATGTGCTTGAGCCGTTGTTTACGGTAAGTTCGATTGTGTATTTACCGTCTTTTTCAGTGCAGGTCGCGCTGGAAACATCGGAAGCGGAAAGGGATGCCTTGCTCATATAGTCGGCTTTGCCCTTGTTGTTTGTATAATTCTTGGTGCCTACGCCGAGGAAGTTGTTGACTGTTTCCTGAACGATGCCGATTTTAAGAACGGCGCCGCCGTCAAGACTCTGGATGTTGGTAACTCTTGTTTTGTTGTAGCCGGCTTTTGCGTTGATTGCGTTGTTTACGGCGTCATTGTAAACCTTGAGAATTTCCTCTTTGCCTTCGGGAGCCTTTTTGGCTTCTGTTGTCTCTTCGGTTGTTTCTTCGACTGTTGTTTCTTCTGTGGTTTCTTCTGCGGGTGCTTCTGTGGATTCTTCTGCGGGAGCCGAAACATCTTCGGATGTCTCTTCAACGGGAGCCGCTTCTGTTTCTGCTGCCGTGGTTTCGGGTTCGTTTGTCTTGTTTCCGCAGGATGCGAGGAATACTACGCAGCCGACGGTGAGCGCGAGTGCGAGGATGATTGCGAGAACTTTCTTCATTGTGTGCCTCTCCTTTAAAAATAAATTACTTAGTATAAACATCGAGGAAATATTGCATTACCTCGTTTGTTACTGTGGTGGCGGGACCGCTGCCGAATCCGCCGTTTTCCGCTATGCAGACCACCGCGAGCGGTAAGTCCTCTCTTGCGGAAAAGCCCGCGAGCCAGGAATGTGAATCGGCGTCATCAAGCTGAGCCGTGCCTGTTTTGGCGCAGAATTCAAGGTCGGGGAATTTGTATTCGCCGTAGCGGTTGATGACATCGGAACGCATAAGTTCCTTCATTTTCGCGGCGATGCCGCTGTCTATTGTGAACCAGGTGTTCGCTATGGGACTGTATTGACCGAAAAAGGTCGAAAAACTCTTTATTCTGTTGGGCGCCAACCCTTTGCCGCCGTTGGCTATTGTGCCGACAATGCCGAGCATATGCGAGGGGTTGAGGAGAGTTGTTGACTGACCTATGCCCGCCCAGCCGAGTTCGACTCTGTCGCTGTCGCTCGGGCGGAAAATGCTCTTTTTAAGCGGAACATCGCCCGAATAAAGCTGCTTGTTGAAACCGAGGCTCTGAGCCGTTGTGAGAAGCTTCTGCGCGCCTAACTGCAGTGTGATATCCGCAAACGCGAAGTTGCAGGAGTTGTTCAGCGCGCCTTCAAAATCAACGCGGTTATGCACTTCGAAACAGATAACCGAACCGTTGTCGATTTCATATTCGCCGTCGCAGTCAAAGGTCTGACTCTCAATGTCGGGAATGTTCTGCAGCGCCGAAATTGCGGTAACGATTTTCATAACCGAGCCCGGAGTGTAAACGCCCGAAATGGTTTTGTCGAGGAACACGCCCTCATAATATTCGCTTTTGAGGAGGTTTGACGGAACATCATTTACGTCATAGGAGGGCTTTGAAACGCTGCAGAGAAGTTCACCCGTTTTGTAGTTGTAAACCGCTATGGCGCCGTTATATTCGCCGAAAGCGTTGTATGCGACCCTGCACGCTTCGCTGTCAATATTGAGCGTGACATTTGAGGTTTTGCCCTCGCGGTTTAATATTCCGTAGATACCTTCTATTATATTATAACCCGAAAGTTTCGTTCTGTAAAGAGATTGTGTGCCGGTTGAAATAAATCCGGAGGTATCGCCGACGATATGCAGGGTTGAAACGCGCACGCCGCGGGAAGAATTGTAAACTCTTTCGCCGTCTTCACTGCTGACAAG
>CADAER010000052.1 GCA_902787025.1 Oscillospiraceae bacterium
AGGTCAACGAACTCAAAGGGCTCATCCGTCTTGACGGCAAGAAGCTCACCGACCCCCTTTACACCGATTTCAATTATATCAACAACGGCTGGCAGAACACAATTCACATAGCCTATCCCGCGGGCGAGGCATATCCGAAATATGTCAAGGTCTCCGACGGCACCGTTGATGTCAAACAGTATCAGGGAGGCTCCGGCTCGCATGATTCCGTTATGTGGAGCGCGGGCACAGGCACGCTCTCTCTTCACGATGACAGCGGCTATGTCGGCGATATAACCTCCGAAGAGGCAAAGCTTTCGGACGGTCTCTACGCCGTAACGGACGGCCGCCTCTGGGGCTATGTCGATGAATGGCTCGACCTTAAAATCCCGCTCGACTATGAGGCCGCCGCCGATTTCAGCAACGGTATGGGCGCTGTCTGTATAGACGAGAAATGGGGCTATATTGATGAAAGCGGCAAATCCGCCGTTGATATGAAATACTTCTCCGTCGCCGACTACACCGTATCGGATACGGATACAGCCTTCGACTTCCGTCAGGGAACCGCTCCCGTGCGCTCGCAGAACTTTATGGGAATAATCGACAAGAAAGGCAAAACAGTTGTCGATTTTGAATTTGATGTCATCCTGCCCGGTCTCAACGGCAAATACATAGCGAAAAAAGACGGTGTCTGGGGAGTAATCGACACGGGCGCTGTCGTGGAACAGGAAAGCGTAACCTACGCCGACTCCGACAACAGAACCAAACTGAAGCCCGGCTGGTATAAAATCACGACACAGGGCAGTTCCCTCAATATGAGATCGGAAGCGTCACAGACCTCGCAGATACTGGCCAAAATCCCGAACAACACAAAGGTCGAGGTCACAAAAGCGACCGTCGACTGGGCGTTCATAAAATATTACAACGCGGAGGGCTGGGTGAGCACGGATTTCCTCACCGAAACCGAAGCGCCCGAAACTACTACGGCAGAGGCGGAAGAAAATGAAACTGACGCGTGATGTCGCGCTTATCGAATACTCGCAAAAGGTCGATTTTCTCAACCATATAACCCACGCCGCGGCGGCTGTCGCCGCTCTTTTCGGAGCGTCCGCCCTCATATCGAAAGCCGCTCCGCTCGGCGCGAAAGCGGTTGCCTCCTGCGTTGTCTATTCAATAACCCTGCTGTGCGTCTATTCCTTTTCGGCGGTTTATCACGCTCTCCCGCAGGGTGAAAAACGGCGCAAAGCCCGTCTGCTTGACCATCTCGCAATCCCTCTTCTGCTCGCGGGCACGACAACTCCGTGCGCTCTGATTTCGCTTTTCAGAATAAGCCCGCTTCACGCTCATATCGTTTTCGCGACGGCTTGGTTCTGCGCTGTTTTCGGAATCGCCGCGAAACTCTTCTTCTTTGAAAAACTCAAGGCGTTGGTTATGGCGGTCTATTTCACCGGCGGCGCGGGAATGCTCGCGAGCGCCTTCACTGCGGCGGGCAGGCTTAACCACACGGGGCTCGCTCTTCTCGTTATCGGCAGCGTGTTTTACACAATCGGCGCTCTCTTCTGCAAGGCGGGAATAAAAAATCCCGCTCTGCATATTGTATTTCACATATTCACTGTTCTCGGCAGTCTTTTCCATTTTCTCGCAATTTATTTATATGTCATTTAGAAAGGCGGTATTTTTATGAAAGCGGTTTACGCAGGCAGCTTCGATATGTTCACAAACGGTCATATGAGCGTTCTCGACCAGGCGGTGGACCTTTTTGACAAGGTCTATATCGTCATAGCCGTCAACAGCGCGAAAAAGAGGCGCTATGATGTTGATTTTATGAAGGAGAAAATCAACGAAGCCGTCACCAAAAGGGGCTATGAAGGAAAAGTTGAGGTGCTTTCGAGCGACAAAATCGTTGTGCGCGTGGCTCAGCAGCTCGGCTGCCGCTACCTCATAAGAGGTCTGCGCAATTCAACCGACTACGCATACGAAGAGAATATGGCGCTCATCAACACCGCTCTCGACGCGGGAATCCGCACAATTTATCTGCGCTCGATGGATCCCGCCATTTCGTCCTCGATGGTCTGCGAGCTTCTCGCTCACGGCGAGGATATCTCCGCATATCTGCCCTACACCCTGTAAAGCCGAAATGTTAAACAGATGTTAATTATTAATCAGTTAACAGAAATTTAACAACAATTGCTTTTCAAAATGTATTATATTGATATGAATTTCTTACAATCACATTGTATCGGATAAAGGAGTATTTCTGTGCTTAAACTTACGGACATCAAAAAGACCTATGTTACGGGCGACACAAAAGTCGAAGCGCTCAAAGGCGTGAGCATCGAGTTCCGCGACAGCGAGTTCGTCTCGATTCTCGGCCACTCGGGCTGCGGCAAGACCACCCTGCTCAATGTCATCGGCGGTCTCGACCGTTATGATGACGGCGACCTTGAAATCAAGGGCGTCTCTACAAAAAAATACAAAGACAGCGACTGGGACACCTACCGCAACCACAGCATAGGCTTCGTCTTCCAGAGCTATAATCTCATACCTCACCAGACCGTTCTTTCAAATGTCGAACTCGCGCTCACGCTCTCCGGCGTTTCAAAAACGGAGAGAAGAAAACGCGCGAAAGAAGTGCTTGAAAAAGTCGGTCTCGGCGACCAGCTCGGCAAAAAGCCCAACCAGATGTCGGGCGGTCAGATGCAGCGTGTCGCGATAGCGAGAGCCCTCGTAAACGACCCCGAAATCCTGCTCGCGGACGAGCCGACAGGCGCGCTCGACTCCGAAACAAGCGTGCAGATAATGGACCTCCTCAAGGAGATAGCCGCCGACCGTCTTGTCATTATGGTTACCCACAACCCCGACATAGCGCAGGAGTATTCCACAAGAATAGTCCGCCTGATTGACGGCAGAATAGTCAGCGACTCCGACCCCTACGACTCCTCCGCCGAAACAAAGGAACTTGCGCAGGAGGAACAGCCCGTCGGAAAAAAGGCAAAGAAAAACGCCAAAGGCGAAAAGACGAGTATGTCGTTCTTCACCGCCCTGTCGCTCTCGCTCAACAACCTCTTCACCAAAAAGATGCGCACCGCCCTCACTTCGTTCGCGGGCAGCATAGGCATCATCGGCATAGCGCTTATCCTTGCCCTTTCAAACGGCGTTGAAATCTATATCCAGACCGTTCAGCGCGAGGCGCTTTCAAGTTATCCCATGACAATCGAGTCAACGGGTATGGATATGAACGACGCCCTCTCCTCCTTCACGGGCGGCAAGAACAAAGACGGCGAAAGCCTTATTCAGCACGACCTTGACAAGGTTTATTCCAACACCGCCATGGCGGAGATGACAAGAATCTTCACCGCGGGTCTCAAAGAAAACAACCTGACCGCGCTCAAAGCCTTCCTCGAAAGCGAGGAAAGCGGCGTTTCGCAGTATGTCAGCGATATCCAATACACCTACTCCTCCACCATGAATATTTATTCCGCCGACACAACCGACGGTCCGAATATAGTCAACCCCAGCCCGATGATAGCGATGATGCAGAATATGTTCGGCATCTCGGGCAATGAGTCGCCCATCCTTTCGGGCATAACCTCAAGCTCCGCCTATGAGTCAATGCTCTCCTACTACGATATGTGGAAAGAGATGATTGACAACGACGAGCTTCTTCACTCGCAGTATGACCTCCTCGCGGGCAAGTGGCCTCAGAACTATGACGAGGTAGTCCTTGTCGTCGACCCGAACAATGAAGTAACCGAACTCACACTCCAGGCTCTCGGCGTTTCGGACGCCTCCTCCATGATTGATATGTATATGGCGATGCAGAACGGCGAGGAGTATATTCCCGAAAGCGTTGAACTCGAATACGACGAGGTTCTCAACCTCCGTTTCAGAATAGTCCTCACTCCCGACTACTACGGCTGGGATGAGGAAACCGAGTCCTATATAGATAAAAGCGAAGATCCCGACTATGTCGCAAATCTCGTCAACAACGGCACCGAGATTAAAGTAGTCGGCATCCTGCGTCCCGCCGAAGGCTCTGTCTCCACAATGGTAGGCGGCTCAATCGGCTATCTTTCATCCCTGCCCGAATATGTTATCGAGCAGACAAAGAAATGCGAACTCGTAAAGAAGCAGATGGCAGAACCCGAAACCGATGTCTTCACCGGTCTTCCCTTCCCCGCCGAGGAAGAGCAGACAGAGCCCGAAAAGACAGAAGACAAGAAAGCCGAAGACAAAAAAGCCGAAACAACAACGGCTCCCGCGAAGGAAACGACAACCGCGAAAGCCGTCTCAACAGATGTTTTCGAAACCCCGAGGGTCGCTCCCCTTGATGAAGCAGGAGACCTCCTTCCGCGTTCAATGCCCACGGCTATGACCGAAAGCGAAATCTACGCCTATATAGACCAGAATTTCAAGGGCGAAGAGCACGACCTTATGTATGAGATTGTCGGACTTATGATGAAGAATACTCTCTCGTCGAGCGAGAGAAAAACCCTCATAGCCGACCTCGACAAACTCCTCGCGGGTCAGGAAATACCCGGCTACGGCACAATTTCAGGCGAACAGGCATACGGCTACCTGCGTATGATGACAAAACAGCAGAAGCTCTCAATGCTCGAACAGATAATCAAATCCGGATATGTTCCCACGGGCGATGCCGAAGAACCCGCGGAAGAGGAGCCCGAGGAGGTTCCCGAAGAAGCTGAACCCGAACCCGAACCGGAGCCCGAACCCGAACCCGAGCCGCTCGCAAAGAGCTATAAAGAGGCTCTCTCCCTGCTCGGCGTGGCAAATGTTGAAACGCCTCTTACCATAAACATTTACCCCACCGATTTCGAGGCAAAGGATGAAATCACGAAAATTCTCGACGAATACAACAAAAAGGCGGAAGCCGAGGGCAGAGACAAGGATGTGATAGTTTACACCGACTATATCGGCCTGATTCTTTCATCCGTCACCAAAATCGTCAAGATAGTCTCCTATGTTCTCATCTGCTTCGTCGCAATTTCACTCTTCGTTTCATCCATTATGATAGGCATTATCACCTACATTTCCGTTCTTGAAAGAACGAAGGAAATCGGTATTCTCCGCTCAATCGGCGCGTCAAAGCACGACATCTCAATGGTATTCAACGCCGAGTCAATAACCATCGGCTTTGTCTCGGGCGTGCTCGGTATCGGAATAACCATACTGTGTATTATCCCGATAAACCTGCTGCTGAAATATCTCACAACCCTCGGCGCGGCGGCGAACCTTCCCGTCGCGGGCGCGGTGATACTGATAATCATCAGCGTCGTTCTCAGCTTCATAGCCGGTCTCATCCCCTCGAAGATGGCGGCGAGAAAAGATCCCGTCGAGGCTCTCCGCACGGAGTAAGAGGCGCGCCATGGCTGAAAACAATCAGAGTTCCCGCTGCGAGGACTGCATAAATTTCGAATACGACGACGAATACGAATGTTATGTCTGCTCCTGCGACCTCGACAGCGACGAGATGGAAAACTTCATCCGCGGCAACACGGGCGCCTGCCCCTACTACCGCCCCGGCGATGAATACACCATAGTCAGAAAACAGAACTGATATAAAAGCGCACACACCTTCGGGCGTGTGTGCTTTTTTTACAAATACGCGCCCTCTCTGTTGTGGAAATGAACAATAATATAACATCATATTTGGAATGTTTATTGCTTGAAAAACATCCGCTGTTAATATATAATAATTATAATTATGATTATATGGGGGAAAAATCCTATGCCGTTAATCCCGCTTCACTGCCCTCTTTGCGGCGCTTCGCTCAGTATAGATTCATCAAAGGACGCGACCATCTGCGAGTCCTGCGGTAAGCCTTTTATCGTCAAAGACGCCATTATAAACAGTTATGTCGGCGGCGCTTCCGCCGCTCCCGCTCCGTCTGCCGAAAAGCCCGCCAAAGCGGAAAAAGGCGACGAAGTGCCTACAATAAAAACGAATATCGACGTTGAAGAAAAGAGCCGCTGGGAGCAGTCGGGTTCCTTCGAGCCCACCACCCGCAACAGAGTCATTTATCACAAGCACAAGGATTTCGTCGTTGACGAGGATACGCTTGAAAAATACGCGGGCGACGAGCTTATTGTCGAAATTCCCGAAAATGTCAAGAGCATCGGCTACTGCGCGTTCTCCGGCAATGACAACGTCACCGAGATTATCGTTCCCGAAACGGTCACCAAAATCGGCTACTGCGCGTTCTCAAGCTGCACCAGCTTAAAGAAGGTCACCATAAAAGGCAGAGTCACATCCATCGCCGAAAGAGCCTTCCTCAACTGCACCGCGCTCACCGAAATCAATATTCCCGACAGCGTCAACCGTATGGGCGAATATATCTTTGAAAACTGCAAGAGCCTTGAAGACATCAAACTGCCTTCAAACCTTATTTCAATCGGCGACTGCGCGTTCAAGGATTGTAAATCAATCAAGGAAATAGTCTTCCCCTCGGGCGTCAGACAGCTCGGTCAGAGGCTTTTCGAAAACTGCAAATCCCTGACCTCGCTCGAACTGCCCTCCGGTCTTACCGAAATACCCGAGCTCGCTTTCAAGGATTTCGTCTCACTTGCAAATGTAACGATTCCTTCAAGCGTAGTCACCATCGGCGAGAGCGCGTTTGAAGGCTGCGTATGCCTTGAAAAAATCGAAATTCCCGACAGTGTCAAGACCATCGGTAGCAGAGCGTTCTGCAACTGCTCGGGTCTGACGGGCATCACCGTTCCCGACAGCGTCGAGACAATCGGCGCGCGCGCGTTCCTCGGCTGCACCCATCTTAAATACGCCGATGTTCCCGACACGGTTCAGAATATGGGCATCCGCGTGTTCGACGGCTGCACCGCCCTCAAAAGAGTCAGCATTCCTCCCTGCTCCGTTCGTATTTCCGACGGCGCGTTCAGAGGCTTCACAAAGCTCAAAAGCATCGAGATTCCCGAAGGCATCGCCCGTATCGGCGACAACGCGTTCGAGGACTGCATAAGGCTCGAGGAGATAAGAATCCCCAAGAGCGTCAAGATTATCGGCACGGACGCCTTTAAAGGCTGCCAGAAATTAAAGGTGGTCGAAGGCATCGACAATATGAATATCATCAAGATGATGGATATTTTCGCAGGTACTCCCTTCCTTGACATGAACCTTCAGCAGAAGGGCCTTTGCAGACACTGCGGCGGCGAATTCACAGGCTTCCTCACCCGCAAATGCAAAGACTGCGGAAGACTTAAAGACTATTGATAAACATAAAAACACGGCTGTTGCTAAAAGCAACAGCCGCTTCTTTTTTTCTTATTTCAGACTCTTCGCCGCTTCATACGCGGTCGAGGTCGCGTTGTGGATTCTGCCGACCTTCGCCTCGTCGCCGATAAGGAACACATTACTGAACTGCGCCTTTACATCCGCCGCAAGCGAGGTGTCGCTCGAACTGCCGAGAGCGAGCACGACAGCGTCAACATCTATCGTCGTCATTTCGCCCGATTTCACATTCTTTATAACTATGTTGCCGGGGTTTATCTCGCAGAGCTGTTCGCCCGTGAGTATTTCTGTGCCTTTTTCCTCAAGCCTCGGCAGAATGTCGTCTGTGTGCTGCATCCAGGTGCCGGGAGCAACAACGGGGGCCATTTCGACAACAACAGTCTTACAGCCCTTTTCGTTGAGGTAATCGGTCGTTTCAAGTCCCGTCATACCCGAGCCGATAACCGCGACCTTCTTGTTTTCAAGAACAGTTTTTCCGCTTAAAACATCGGCGAATGTGATAAGGTCGTCAAACTTGTAACTGCCGCTGAAGAACGGCTTTATCGGTTTCGAACCCATCGCGAGGAACACGGCGTAAGGATTGTATTTCTTTATTTCCTCCGTGTCGGCGGTAACGCCGTATTTTATGACAACTCCGTTTTCGGTGCAGAGGTTTACAATGTCCTCAATAAACCAGCCGATTTTCGCCTTGTGCGGAGGCGCCGACGCGAGTTTCAGCTGACCGCCGGGAGTTTCATCCTTTTCAAGCACTGTCACCTTGAAGCCTCTGAGCGCGAGGATGTAAGCCGCCGTCAGACCCGAAGCGCCCGCGCCCACAACAACAACGCTTCTGTTGTTGCCGTCACGCGGAATCTTATCCGTCTCGTGGCCGACAAAGGGGTTGACCGCGCACTCGCCGTGACCGCCCACATAGGCGTTTGTCTGCATGGATTCAATGCAGTTTAAGCAGCAGATACAGCGGCGTATAGTCTCGCCTCTCTGCGCCTTGCCCGCCCAGCACGGGTCCGCTATATGCGGTCTGCCGAGTGACACGAAATCCTGCGCGCCCTCTTCAATCTGCGCCGCCGCCTGTTCGGGCGAACGGATGAGATTGGCGGCGATGACGGGAATATTCACCGCCTCCTTGACCGCTTTCGCCATATATTTGCGCCAGCCCGGTTCAAACGAAACGGGTTCAAGCCAGTAGTTGAATGTGTCATAGCCCGCGCTCGAAACATCTATCGCGTCAATTCCGAGAGCCTCGAGAGCCTTCGCGATTTTCACGCCCTCTTCAAGACCGTAGCCCTTGCCCGGTCTGCCTATTCTGTCATAGCACTCGTCAACCGTAAGGCGAACGACGAGAGGATAGTCCTTACCGCATTTTTCACGGATGCCGTTTATGATGTTCGTGATGAAGCGCATTCTGTTTTCAAAGCTTCCGCCGTATTCATCCGTGCGCTGATTGGTAACGGGCGAAAAGAACTGCTGAAGCAGATAGCCGTGGGATGCGTGAAGCATAACGCCGTCAACGCCCGCCTGTCTGCATCTGAATGCCGCGTCGATGAAGTTCTGTTCAAGCTCCTTTATTTCCTCGTGTTTCAGGGCGCGCACTCTGCCTCCCGCGAAATAAGCGGGTTCGCAGGCGGAGGGAGCGACCGAAGACGGAACAATGTTCTTCTTCAGCAAAGTCGGTCCCACAGCGGGTGTGAGTTTATAGAGAATCTTCCCATACATACCCGCCGTGTATTTCTGCATTTTTATGCTCAGCGGAACGGTGCCGACAAGCAGACCTACATTCTGTCTGCCGGGGTGATGAAGCTGAACAAAAAGCTTCGCGCCGTGGCTCTGAATCTTTTTCGCGAACTCGCGCATAGGCTCAATGTTCTCATCCTGGCTCATAGAAAGTTGAGCGAACGCGCCCGCGCCTGTTTTGTCGTTCACGCGGGTAATCTCGGTAACAATAAGTCCCGTGCCGCCCTTGGCTCTCGCCTCATAGTAATCGGTAAGCGCCTTCGTAGGTTTGCCGTCAAAGCCCGCGAAACCCATAAGCATGGGCGACATAACTATTCTGTTCTTTATTTCGCAGGTGCCGATTTTCATCGGCGTGAAAAGAATATCGGTATTACTCATCCCATTTTACTCCCGTTCCGTTTTTTATGTTTTCCTTGAATTCATTGAATTTCTTTTTCTCAAGCGCCCAATAGACCGTGCGCACGGGCGGGCAGATTCCCATAAGAACCTTCGAAAGCCCGAACAGAGCGCAGGGGCTTACCTTCTGCTTGCCGCTCTCAATGCCCTCGACCATCTTTTTCGCCACAACGGCGGGTTCCTGCACGGGGAAGGGCTTTTTGAAAACGATCTCGTTTGCCGTGCGGAAGAAATTCGTGTTTGTCGCGACGGGATAAAGGCAGGTCAGCTGAACATTTTCGGGCATTTCGAGGCGCACGCCCTGCTGGAAGCCGTGCATCGCGAACTTCGACGCGCTGTATATTGTGAAGCCGGGCATCGCCATTTCGCCGATTGCCGAAACGGTAATCGCCATAATACCCTTTCTGCCGTTTAAGTGCTTTACATATTTCTGATATGAGTAAATCGGCGAGAACACATTTGTCTCAAACATCGCCTGAACCCTTTTCCAGTTGGCGTAGTTCATCTCTTCATAGTATGGATATCCCGCGTTCGCGTAGAAAATGTCAATCATCGGGAAAATGCTCTCTGCCTTCTCGAAGATTGCGTCAACAGCCTGCTCGCTTGAAACGTCAATCTGAAAAACCTCAACCTTTTCCGTGTCGAATTTGTCAAGATTGTTCCTGTCCTTGTCAACCGCGAGAATTTTATTATTTCCCTTGACAAGAATTTTCAGCACCTCAAGGCCTATTCCGCTGTTGCAGCCCGTGAGAACAATGTTTTTGCCGTTAATCATAATTACTCCTCCTCTTTATGCGCGTTGCGGTAAATGATTTTAAACGGCGTGCCGTCCTCATTCACCATCTGTATTTTTTCTATATTGTAAGTGTCAAGCACTTTTTCCCATCTCTCCTGCATGCCCTCGTCATATTCAACGGGCAGGAAGCCCGCCGTAAGATACGACTTGACAGCCGACACCCTCCACTCGTTTGTCGTGAGCGAAACGAAGGGAGCGCCTCTTTCTTTAAGAGTTTTCTGCACTATCCAGCTGAGATATTTCGCGAGCCCTTTGCCGCGGAAACTCTCCTTTATGCCTACCCAGTGCATATCGCCTATGCCCGATTCGCCGAAAATGAACGAGGTCGCCGTGCCGACGTGCTCACCCTTGTAATCGAGGAACCACACATCCTCTTCGGGAACGATATCCTTGAAATTGAATATCTCGTTCGTGAACCTCTGCTCATCGGTTATTTCGCTTTCATCCCAGGTCTTTATGCACTCGTTCCAGTCGCGGATATCCGTCTCCCTGTTCTTTTCGCTGTAATGCGAAAACGAATACCCCTCGGGCAGAACAAGGTCCTCAAGCGGATTGTCCGTAAACCAATACATTTTCAACTGTGCCATTGTCTCATCTCCTGAAAAGATTGTCGTTGTATTTGTAAATCAGTTTGCCTCTGTCTGAAATCACTTTCTCATAGCCCTGCGCGTTCTCATTTCCGCCGAAGGCAGCCGCGCGGATTCTCGCATAGCCCGAATCCGCCTTCCCGCGCTCGATTCCGAGACGGTAGTTTCCGCTTTCGTGCACGGTGAACTCAACGCATTTTTCGCACCATTCGGCGTTGTTGAAATCGAGCGAAGCGACCGTCTCACCCGATGCGGAATTCCTGACAAACAGCCTGCATTTTCCGCCCGACGACATAACCTCCGCCTTGAAGAGGCAGGGCTTTCCCGCCTCAATATATATTCCCTGATAAATCGCCGCGTCGCCCAGCGACAGGTTGTTGATATACCCGTATGAGCCGTCCGCCTCGCGGTGAACTCCCGCGGAGTTTTCACTGTGATTCTTCTTCATATTCCAGAACATAGCCTTGTTGATGTTCTGCTGAGTGAGCAGAGTTTTCCTCAATGCCGTCGATTACATTGTTCTCAAACCTGACGTTTGTCACGGGCGGATATCCCGCCTTGTCGGTGTATGGGTTCCACAGCCAGTTGCCGAGAGTTTCGAAATGGTTGTCGTGAACATAAACATTGCGGACCTCAACCTTTTCAAGGTCCTCGCAGTTTAGTCCCCACAAAATCATCCCGAACGCCTTGCAGTGGTTTGATTTGAGGTCGTTGTGGTCTATCTCGATATTCTCGCTCGGCTGAGGGGAATCGCTGTTCCACCACTCGCTTTTTCTCGGATCACGGCAGGAGGAGAATATATAAACCGAGTCGTCGCCCGTAAACATCTCGCAGCCCGTAATTCTGATATTTCTGCAGTTCATAAGGCAGATTCCGTCGCCGTTTCCGTGCGACCAGTTGTTGATTTTAACATTTTTTATAAGCCCGTTTTCACTCGTGAACGGCATCATCGCGTAGCTGTGGTAATTAGTTATCGTAATATCGCTTATCTCAAAATCCTTACAGCGGTAAAAGCCGACGGGACATAGCTTTATGAGCCTTGACGGGTCGTCAACTTCCGCCATTCGCACAGTGCCGCTGCCCGTGATTTTAAAATCGTGAGTCCCCTCGGGAGCGAAAATGAAGGGATAGTTCCTATACCAGTAATGGCTCCATTTTATGTTTTCGTCAAAATTGTGGCCGGGCTGCGGAGTGTAGGGCACATATCCGCCCGACGGAGACGGCTTTACGAAACTGTCGGCAAAGGGAGTCTGCTGAAGAACAGCGCCCTCGCCGAAACGCAGGGTAACCCCGCTTCTTATGATTATTCCGCTTGACAGAAATGTTTTCCCCGCGTCGAGCGTGACCGTTCCTCCGCCGTTTTTGTAAACGGAATCAACAGCCGCCTGTATCGCCGCGCGGTCATTCGTTTTTCCGTCGCCCTTCGCGTCAAAGGGTGATGAACATACGCTGACTTCAATACTCACACAGAACACCTCCCCGACATTATATAAAATATTTGTATAATATATTTATATTATCACGAAACACTTCTCTTTTCAATGACAAGTGTAAAACAGGTCAAAAAAAGTTCACCCGCGAATACCGCAAGTGAACCGTTTTTGTATTGTTTTGCCGCTCTCAGCCGTCAAGGGATTCAAGCTCGCGGTGAAGACGCGCCACGGGAAGACCGACAACATTGAAATAGTCGCCGTTTATGCTCTCTACAAGCACGCAGCCGAGACCCTGAATACCGTAAGCGCCCGCCTTGTCAAGCGGTTCGCCGCTTAAAATGTAGCGGTCAATCTGTTCCTCGGTCAGGTCATAGAACTTGACCTCCGTCTTCTGAACGAACGACCTTTCCTGATGATTGTAAAGCACGCAGACGCCTGTCATAACCGTGTGTGTTCTGCCCGAAAGCATTTTAAGCATACGGTAGGCGTCGCCTTCATCCTTCGGCTTGCCGAGAACCTCGCCGTCGATGACGACTATTGTGTCGGCTCCGATTATGCAGGAATCGGGGCGTTTTTCAAGCACTGTCTGAGCCTTTGATTTCGCAAGCTCGGCAGCGGCCGTTTCGGGGTCCGCTCCCGCGGGAACGGTTTCATCCACATCGGAGGCAATCTGCTCAAAGTTTATGCCGAGATTCACTAAGATATCCCGTCTTCTCGAAGAAGCCGAAGCAAGAACATAAGAGTAAATCATATTATTTAATGCGGTGTAAAACCGCCCTTTCGTAATAATTACCAAATTATTTGGCATTTTAATTATATTACAAAAGTTGCGGTTTGTCAAATTGAATATTTTTTGTTATGTCAATCAGAGATATTTTGTGAGATTTTGCATTTTTTCGGCGGTAACGCTCGCCTTTATTCCCGATTTCTCATACATTTCGGGAGTGGTGACTCCGCTGAAAACGAGAGCGCAGGGAATACCGTGATTGCAGCCGATGGCAATATCCGTCTCAAGCCTGTCGCCGATGAACGCGATTTCATCCGCGCCGCAGCCGAGGAAGGATGTTATGTAGTCAACCGTAGCCGTCATCGGTTTGCCGAGCACTTCGGGATATCTGCCCGTGGAGGCGGCGAACATCTCAATCATCGAGCCCGTGTCGGGCTTGTATCCGTCGGCTGTCGGGCAGTTCCTGTCGGGATGCGTCGCGTAGTAAAGCGCGCCCGCCTCAAGAAAACGGACCGCGTCCCAGATTTTCTGATAAGTCAGCGTCGTGTCAAAGCCGAGAAGCACAATATCGGGGTCGCTGTCAACGAGGTTAAGTCCCGCGTCGAGGCAATCTTTCGTGAGCCTCTCGTTTCCGAGCAGGAAGATTCTCTTCCCCCTGTGGTTGCGGTTCATGAAGTCCGCCGCCACATGCGATGAAATAATAACCCTTTTTTCATCGACGGGGAAACCCATTTTCGCGAGCTTCGCGCGGCAGACCTCAACATTGTTCGAGGAGTTGTTCGTGAAAAAGTAGAAATCCCTTCCGCTTTCACGCACGGCGTTTAGAAAATCATCCGAACCGGGAATGATTCCGCCGTCCAGATAAAAAGTGCCGTCCATATCGACTATGAAATATTTGGTTTTGTCAAATACGCCCATATCTCTGACCTCTTAAATAAAACTACCCGAAAAGTATAACATATTTATTCCCGCGATACAAGAAAAAACAGCCCGTTTTTTCGGGCTGTCTTCAGATTATTTCACAACTTCAACAAGATTTTCAATCTGCTCCCTGCTCATACCCGCTTCGGCGTTTATGCAGTAGGCGTAGCCGTCCTGGAACCAGAACGCGTTATAAACAAGGCCGTTATCGCCCTTGACGGTGACATCGACTCCGTGCATCGTGACAACTTCGTTTTCGCCGTATTCGTTGTAATCGCCCGAAATGTCCTCGTTGCCCGTTCCTTTTCTGATAAGCACGGTTTTTGATTTATCCGGGTCAAACTGCTCATTGACATAATAGACCTGGCTCATGCTGTTTTCAACAGCCTGAATAACAATGTAGGGATAGCCCTCTATCCTGTCGGGAACAGCCATCTCAAAGCCCGCGATTTTCGCGGCGTCCTCAAGCGTGTCGCAGTCCTGCCACGGGTTCGCCATACCCGCGTATCCCTGTTCGCTTTCCGTCTCCGTCAACGGTTCCGTCACGGGTTCGGGAGTTTTTCCGCAGGCGGTAACGCATACCGCGGTCACAAGCGCGAGAGCAATAACAAAAAGTTTTTTCATAACAGTCTCCTTTTCATATCCGTAATGAATATATTTTATTACACAATGCCGTCTTCTGTCAACAGATACATCGCTTATCCGCACCGCACAGACAGCGCGATTATCAAACAATTATAATGTTATAAAATAATTATTGTTAAACACTCAACTGTGTGTTATAATTTTTTTATTCTTAATATGGGGGTCTTTTATGAGCGACAAGACCGTAGCGCCCGAAAAGGATAATTCGGGACTTCATCTCAACACGAAATCAATAATCGGAATCTGCATCCTGCTCGTCGTCATTATGGCGTTCGCGGGTGTTCTCACGCAGGTGCTTCCGAGAGGCGAATACTACGCTTATCCCGAAAACTGTTTCAGAACGGAATCGGGAGAAATCATCGCCCTCGCGGACGACGAAGCGACCTACAAGGTAAACGGCAGCGAGGAACTCGGCTTTACCGAGTATATCGCCCTGCTCGCGCAGAACGGAACAACCGTGAAACCCGTCGATGATCTCGGAAACGTCAATTCCGAAAACGCCGATGAACTCAGCGGCAAGATAATCGACGGCACATATCACAAAATCGATTACAAAATGGCAATCTGGAAAATCCCGCTTTCAATCTTCCTCGTTTTCGCAAGCGAGCATATCACAACAGGCCTTGCGATTATCATTATGATAGTTCTTATCGGCGGCACCTTCCTCATTCTCGACGAGCGCGGAATACTCAAATACATAATGGCTGTCGTCATAAAGAAATTCTCCGACAGAAAATATCTCCTGCTCTGCATTATGATATTCATCTGTATGCTTCTCGCCTCAACCGCAGGTATTCTTGAAGAATCCGTAACCCTCGTTCCCATCGCGGCGGCAATAGCCCTCGCACTCGGCTGGGACTCGTTTGTGGGACTTACGATAAGCCTCATCGCCGTGGCTTTCGGCTTCACGGCGGCTACCTTCAACCCGTTCAATGTTGTCACTGTTCAGAAATTAGCCGGCATTCCCGTCTTTTCGGGTCTCTGGTTCAGAATAGTCCTCTTCGTTCTCGTCTATGCGGTGCTTACAATCTTCACCGTCATCTACGCGAAAAAAATCGAGAAAAACCCCGAAAAATCAATCTGCTACGAAACGGATAAAGCGCTTCGCGACAAATACAATGTCGAGGACTGTATGGCTCTCCTCGGCGATGAAAAAGTCAAAAAAGCGACAAAGGCGTTCATCGCCTGCCTGTGCGGCGTGCTCGTCTGCATCATTCTCGATTTCACGCTCGATATGGGCGGCTACATCTCGCTTCCCGGTATGGCTCTTCTCTTCACGGCGGGCGGTCTGCTCGCGGGCAAGATTTCGGGTCTCAAAGGCAAGGAACTTTTCAGCGGCTTCCTTAAAGGCGTCAAAACAATAGCCCCTGCCATTCCCCTCATATTCTTCATCCTCGCCATAACCTACATACTCAACGAGGGTATGATTATTCACACAATACTCAACTATGTTTACGGCCTCGTTCAGGGAATGTCAACCTATTCGGCCATCCTTCTGCTGTTCGCCTTCGTGGTCGTGCTTGAATTCTTCATCGGCTCCGGCACGGCGAAAGCCTTCCTGATTATGCCGATAGTCGCTCCGCTTTCGCACCTCATCGGCATTTCGGGCAACAGCGTCGTCGTCACCTTCTGTATGGGCGACGGCTTCACAAACCTGCTTTATCCCACAAGCGGAATTATGATTATAGCGATAGGTCTTCTCAACATTTCATACGGCAAATGGCTGCGCTACACCTGGAAGCTCTTCATTGCAGAAGGTCTTCTCGCGGTAGCGATGATGCACCTTGCCGTCTTCATAAACTACGCCTGAGGTAGATTATGCTTAAATTCAACTCCGACGGAAAATTCACAATAATGTGCTTCGGCGACCTGCACGAAAGTCCCGATTACGCGGGCGCGGGCAAAAAGAGATACGACGATATGATTGCCCTTCACAACGCGGCGCTCGACGAGTTTAAACCCGACCTGTGCGTCTATATGGGCGACAACTGCCGCGTCGGCAAACTCGACACACCGCAGGCAATCGCCTCTTTCAGGCTCAATGTCGCCGCCTTCACGAAGCCCGTGCGTGAAAGGGGAATCCCGTTCACCTCCGTGTTCGGCAATCACTGTCACGACAACGGCTATGAAGACTTACAGCTTGAAATTTATCAGAGCTTTGAAAACTGCATAATGCGAAACGACGCTCCCGGAATTACGGGCAACTCCAATTTCAACGAGTTCGTTTATTCGTCCGACGGCAAAAAGCCTCTTTTCAACCTCTGGTTCATCGACTCAAACAACCTGTATTCAACCGAATTCGTTTCAAAATACGACTGGGTTCATACTGACCAGATAAAATGGTATGAAAAACGCGCCGCCGAAATAAAGGAAATGAACGGCGGAAAGGTTATGCCCGCGATGGTATTCCAGCATCAGCCCGTTCCCGAGGAATACGACCTTCTCCGCAGGGCAAGGCTTTGGGAACTTCCCGTCTCCGTTCGCGGCTGCAACCTTAAATCAAAAAACTTCTATGTCAAAAAGCGCGGTGTGGAAGGCTACCTCGGCGAAGGTCCCTGCTCGCCCGACTACAACAACGGGCAGTTCGAAAGCTGGAAAAAGACGGGCGATGTCATCGGCGCCGTCTTCGGTCACGACCATATGAACGAGTTCGCGGGAACGGTTGACGGAATTATGCTTATGCAGACCCAGACCGCGGGCTTCGGAGCCTACACAAACGGCTGCCGCAGCGCAGTCAGGGTCATCACGCTCAACGAAAACGATCCCTGGACTTTCGAAACACAGTTGAAGCACTTCAAGGAATTCGGTCTGAAATCACAGTATCTCGGTCCCGTGTTCCGCACGCTGACTGACAGGCAGAGCATAAACCTGCACATCATAAGAGACACGGCCCTCGCCCTTGCGGGAGCGGCGGGCATCGCTTATACAATAAAAAAATTCGGGAGGAGATAAAGTGGAAAAATCCAACAAACTCGGCAGAAACATACTGTTCAACCTCATCGTTTTCGGCTTTATGGGTCAGGTCGCCTGGGCGGTCGAAAACAACTATTTCAACACTTTCCTTTACAACAGAATCGGCGGCACTCCGCAGGATATCGCCCGTATGGTCGCCTGGAGCTCGGTCATCGCCGTTCTCACCACCCTTATTATGGGAACTCTCAGCGACAAGCTCAACAGACGCAAAGTTTTCATAAGCGTCGGCTATATCTTCTGGGGTCTGACCGTCATGGCGTTCGCCGTGATAAGCCGTGAAAACGTAGCTCACGTTCTTCATCTCACGGATGAAACAAAGATTAAACTGATGACTGTCAACATCGTTATCGTGCTTGACTGCCTTATGACGTTTATGGGCTCGACGAGCAACGACGCCGCCTTCAACGCCTGGGTAACCGATGTCACGAACGAGAAAAACAGAGCGAAAACCGAAAGTATCATTTCGCTTCTCTCCGTGTTCGCTATGATTGCCGTCACCGTGGCTTTCGGCGCGCTTGCCACAAACTACGGCTACTCCGCCTGCTTCCTCGGTCTCGGCGCAGTTGTTATGCTCTGCGGTATTGTCGGCGTGTTCTCGATTAAAGATTCAAGAAGCGGCATTGTCCAGACAAACAGTTATTGGAGCGGACTCATCTACGGCTTCCGTCCCTCCGTTGTGAAGAATAACAAATCCCTTTACCTCGCGCTCGCTTCCTGCTGCTTCTACGCGATAGCGACACAGGTCTTCTTCCCTTACATATTTATTTATCTTCAGCACAGACTCGGCTTTGATTTCAACAACCTCAACATTACTCCCAAAGCGGGAATAATCGCGGCGGTCATCGTTCTTGTCGCCGTTGTGGGACTCATCAAAATCGGCGGTCTTATCGACAGAGTCGGCAAAAGCGTATTCGTATTCCCGTCCGTTCTCCTGTTTGTCGCGGGTCTCGTGGGCTGCTCCTTTATGACAAAGCTCAGCACCTTCGGCATCTTCGCCGTTCCCACCCTCGCGGGCTACGGTCTGCTGATGATAATTCTCAACGCGGCCATCCGCGATTTCACCCCCGAAGACAAGGTAGGTCAGTTCCAGGGTATTAGAATGATTTTCTATGTCCTTCTGCCTATGGTAATCGGCCCCCGTCTCGGCTCGTTTGTAACCTCGAAATACGCCGACGGCTATTATACCAACGACTACGGCGAGCTTGTCGAAATCCCCGTTCCGAAGATTTATCTTGCCGCGGCGGCTGTCGCGCTCTTCATCATAATCCCCTGCGTCTTCCTCTTCAAAGAGTGGAAAGCG
>CADAER010000053.1 GCA_902787025.1 Oscillospiraceae bacterium
TTTCAGAGCTTTTATCTGCTCTTCTTTTTCCCTTATCGGGAATTACTGTTTTAAGAGTATTACTCTCTTGAAATCTTCAAGGGTTTTTCTTAAATCGTTGTTTAATTTTCAAGGTGCTATTCCGCACCCGTCTTCACGGGCGCTCGATTAATATATCATATACATCCCCCTCTGTCAACATTTATTTTTTCCTTTTTTATCCCTTCTCTCAACGCCTCCGGGTGTTTCCTGCGTTTTGAGTATTTCCGAAATCGAAAATCAGTCATTATGTCGGTCGGAAAAAGACATATAAATAATGTAATAAATCTATTTATAAAAGGAAAATCCCCTGCACATTTCTGCGCAGGGGAATAATGATTCAAATTACAATTTTTTTAAAACTTATTTCTTGAAAATGTCAAGGAATGAAAGTTTTGCGAAAATTGCTGAGAAGGCACTGCGGATTGATGCGAAGATTGATCTGATGAAGTCGTAAGTCTTCTCTTTGGCAACATCTTTGACAGCTGTTGCTATTGTTGCAGCGTTAACTTCTTTTGCTGTGGGATATACGAAATCAGCATTGAGAGCGATGTCGGTTGACTCGCCGTTGACCGTTACGGTATAAACGGGAGCTGCGCCGAACTCTGTTGTTGCAACAGAAATGATTGTGCCCTCATTGATTGCAACATCGGAGAACGAATAATCTACAACTTCGCCGTCAACAAGCTTGTCGATGATGCAGGATGCGGTAACGGACTTATTGGAAATGAAGCCGAGAGGTTCATCTGTTGTGATGAACGCAGCTTTGACATAACCGCCGCTGTAGCCGTTGTAAACAACGCCCATATAACCGTTTTCTGCATAGAATTCCTGACTCTCGTTATCATAGATAGCGATTGAGCCGACAGTCATTGTTGCGGGTGTATAAGCGATAGCGATTGTTTTGAACTCGCTGTAACTTGCGGGATCTGCATTGAAGAGGACTTCTCTCATCATACCGAGGACGAGACCCTCTGCGATAATGTCGGAGGTAACATTGCGGTTAATCTGATCTTTGATTGTGCCGATGATACCGCCCGCCTGAGCGACCTTGAGGTCATAGAGAGCCTGTGTGCCGACCTGTCTGAGTGAAAGAACAGCGCTTACAGCGAACTGAACTTTGTCAGCGCCGACAACTTCTTTTGCCCAGTCAACTACCGCTGTCTCGGCAAAGAATGTGGTGTAGAGTTCATCCATAAGCTCAAACTGGTTGCTTGTGTTCCAAAGCTTGTCAGCTACGCTTGTGCCGGTGTTGTAAACTTTGAGAGCAACTGCAGTGTATGCGTTTGTGTTGAGCGCTATTTCCGCCGCTGTCTCAAAGAGGTTTGATGCCGCAAAACCTGCCGCGTCAAGAACTTCACCTTTGATAAGTTTCTCTACACTTTCTTCAATATCTTCGATAAGGTTGGATGCTGCGGTAACAACTACATTGTAGGGGCAGTTGTCAACGATGTACTGAAGCATTTCTTTGTAGTACTCGTTTGCAGCCTGAACAGAGAGAATCTGTGCATAAGCAAGGATAACTCTGTCTCTTGACTTCTCGTAGAGTTTGCCGACCTTGATTGCCCATTCAATATACTGGAACGCGGTTGACCACTCTGTGGATGTAAGGACATCTGAAATCTCAACATAGCTGTTGACCTTCTGAAGAAGATCGTTAAGGCTTGTTGCGGTTTCAAGGACCTTGATGATGGGTTCGATTTTCGACTCGCCGATATTGGCGTCAATCTTCTCGATGAGAGAGCAGAGAATTTCTTCGGCTTTGTCAACCGAAACGCTCTTGTCAAAGCCGTTTTTCCACGCGTCGTCATAAAGAGCGAACACGGTGTAGGTAAGCATTGTCTTTGACAGTGTCTCATCATTTTCGGCAACATATTTCCAGTGAGCGGATTCTTCGTTGTCGAAAAGTTTGGCGAGAAGAAGGTCGCAATCTGCATCCCATGCGCTGACTCTGGTTTCGGCGTCAACAACTTCGTCATCCGCAAAAGCGGCGAAGGGAACTACCGAGCAGAGCATCAGCAGGGCAAGCGCCAGTGCCAGGAGTTTTTTAGCCATTGGCATTACCTTCTTTCTGAATAAATTTCGGAATTTCAACCCGTGCCTTCACGAATCAAATATATCCACTGTTATAATATAATAAATTAATAGATAATGCAAGATTTTTTTATATTTTTTATTTAGTCAAAATAAACAAAAATACTGTATTCAATTGTTGCAAAACATCAAATACAGTAGTAGTTCAAATCCCAGCAGGGAATGTATTTATGCCGTCTCAAAAAGATTCTGTAACCTTCGTTCAGACTGTGAATCAAAAGCGGTATCGCAAAGAAATCTTCACTTCTGTGATAGGCGGCAATGTTCAGTTTCGGCTTGTGTGTTTTTAATGTTTCGGCAGCGCCTTGAAGCATCTGTTTTTCCGCGCCTTCTATATCCGCTTTCAGGTAGGTTACTCCCCTGCCGATATCACGGCAAATCGTATCTATCGTAAGTGATTTTATCTCTTTGCCGTTTGTGGAAATCGACGATTGTCTGCCGGCTGAATTGTTGAAAATGACAGAACCGTCGGAATCAGAAACACAGGCGTTTATGCACTCGCATCTGTCGATTTTTTTGCAGAAATCTTCAAGTTTGCGGAAGGTTTTCGCGTCCGGTTCGACCGCGGTAATTGAAGAATAAACGCCGCCCGTAAAATCAAGAAATTCGGCTATTGTATCGCCTCTGTATGCGCCTAAATCGAGGTAGTCCTCATTGTTTCCGAGTTTGAAAAATCCGTTGAAAACAGAGGCTTTTGAGGATATTGTATCAAGCAGGACATCAAGTTCTCCTCCGAACATAAAGCGGAGAGACTGCTCAAAAATTCTTTTGGATTCTTCGTCATAAAGGAGACCGAAAGCCGCTTCGATTTCCGCGGAGTTTTCAACAAGGAAATCTCTGTTTAAAACCTCTTTTCCGTATACCGGAACGCAGGGCACAAAAAGCCTGTGCCGTCTGGAAATGTTAATGATGTTTTCAATAACGCTGTCGACAGACGAAGCGAATGCGACAGCAACGGTGAAATCGTCAAGGCGGGCTTCTATATCGGAGAGTTTTTCAACTTTAAAGCCTCTGAAGTTCTGTCCTCTGACAAAGTCATCGCTTGCGAAAACTCCCGAACATTCTATGCCGAGAGCCGCAAATTCATCAAGTATTATATCCGCGCCGTTGCCCATTCCGTAAAGCACAACGGGTTTTCCGGAGAGAAGGAGTTTTTCCCACACGGATTTTTCGCCGAGTATTTTTTCAATCAAGGTCAATCACCTGCACCGCGCCGTTGTTTTCTCTTGATTTGTCGGCAAGGAACACAACGAGATGTCCCGATACGGTGTCGTCAATCGAAGTGCACGAAAGTGAAGTTTTTTCACCTGCGGCATAGGCGAGGAAATCTCTCATAAGTCCCAGATCTCCGCCGCCGTGGCTGTCGCCGGAGACGTTTGAGTCGACAATATAGTCTTTATGTTCGCATCCGGGCGAAGGATCGATCAGGGAAACAGTGTATTTCCCGCTGTCAAACTCGCCGTATATTTCGCCTTTTGTGCCGACTATATGAATTGTTCTTCTGCCGGTAGCGGTTCCGCCCACCATATTGTGCGTGCCGGTGGCGCCGCTTGAGAAATTGACGATTATGCTCTGGTGATCGACGACATTGTTGTCGCTTTTGTAGGCGCAGACTCCATAGGGGCTGTCACCTTTAAGAAGGTTGATTTTATCTTCAATTGTGGGATTTTCAATGCCTTCGAGTTTATCCCACACATAGAACGACCATCTGTCGGGATGGTCGATATATATTCTTTTTGCGGAGTAAAGGCACTCGTCAACAAGGGGACAATCAACAAGGCATTTTGTGCCGGCGTTTTCGGGCGCGTTTTTGAGAACAAACTGCTGATTGCAGCCGAACGACGACACGGCAACGGGCTTGTCGTCACCCATAAGCCACATCATAAGGTCGACATCGTGACAGCATTTTGCGAGAAGCATGGAGCTGTGGCAGCGGTCGGAGTTGTTCCACTTGCCCCTGACATGACTTGTGGACATATGATGATAACTTACAAACTCGGTGGTCTGGATGTTGATTATTTCGCCGATTTTGTCCGAAACAATCTCGTTTTTTATTCCGCTGTAAAAAGGAGCGTATCTGAGAACAAAACAGACCATAACTTTGCGGTTGTATTTTTTCGCAGCTCTGACGAGTTCCATAGCCTCTTCCTCATTGACGGCGAAAGGCTTTTCAAGAAGAACGTCATAGCCTGCGGCGAGCAGAGGAATTGTTGTTGCGACATGGATGTCATCCATCGTGCCGTTTATGGCGATATCCGCAAATTTTTCCGCTTTCGCAAGTTCCTGTGCGGTTTCAAAGCAATGATCTTCGGAAATGCCGAATTTTTCTGCAATGAAGCAACGGCGCTGAACATCGGGATCCGCCACGCCGACTATCTGCATTTTTTCGGGTTCGAGAACTGCAAGTTCCGCATATACAAGGCTTCTGTGGCCTCCGCCGATTATTACGGCTTTCAAGGGTTTTTCTGCCATATTTTACGCTCCGGATTCATATTTATTGATTACGGAAGATAATATAGCACAATATATTGTATTAATCAATGCGATTATGTGAAAAAATGTTCAAAGCTTGGAAAATGTTACATAAAAATAACAAATTAATGATAAAAAAATTTTATTCTTGACAATAATAACATTTTAGGTAATAATATATTTTATAATATTGACGAATTATGTCCGCATTTAATATATTTCTTTCTTTTACGATTTTCAAAATTGCGGATTTGTTAAAGTTCATAAAGAAAGGATATGATTATCTATGGCTGAAGCCCAGGCCAGTTTCAACTTCAAACAGGTTATGAGAGGTTACGACAAAGAAGAAGTCGAAACCTATATAAAAGATTTAAATAACTCCAAGAATGTCAGCCTCAAAATGTATGAGCAGAAGGTTGACGAGCTCAAGGAGAAGCTTGTTTTAAGTAACCGTGAGCGCGATGCCCTGCGTGAGAAGTATGCTTCGGCAAAGGCTGAGGTTGACCCCATCAGACAGGAACTCAATGAAGCGAAAGCGGAACTTGCGGAAACAAAACTCGCGCTTGAAAAAGCGCAGGCCTCTCCCGGTGTTATGGGCGCGGCAACATACACCAATTTCAGCGCGACCGATGACGCAACTTTCAAATCCAGAATCAACGAACTTACCGCTACTGTTTCCCAGCTTTCCGCAGACCTGCAGATCAAAGAGGAAAAACTCGAAGAACTCACAAAAGCGGTTGACCTTAAAGACGCAAGAATACGCGACCTTGAAAAACAGATAGAGGAGCTTACCGAAAAGACCACATTATATGATGATCTTTATGCGCGTAACGCCGCCCTTCTCAGAGAACACGACGCTCTTGTAGAACGCTTCAATTCTTTAAGTGCCAGCTATCAGCTTACTCTTGACAAGAGAAGCGCTATGGAGAAACAGTATCAGGAAGCTATTGACAAATACAATCTTTTAAGCGCGGAATATGAAAGCGCTCTTAAAGACAACACGCTGCTTGACAAGAATTATAAAGAAACCCTTCAGAAATATAACGACCTGTGCGAAGAACACAACGATTTCCAGAAAGCAACCGAACAGCTCCGCAAAGATGCGGAACACTACGGCGAAATCAACGAGGAAATCAACAGGCTCCGTGCGGACGCTCAGGAATATGAAGCAAACTACGCGAAACTCAAGGAAGAAAGAGACACTCTTGAAAGCGAACTTGAGACCAAGACCAACATGGTAACCACTCTTGCTAACGAGACGGAATTCCATAAACAGTATGCTTCCGAACTTGAAGAAAGAGTCAAATCCCTTGAGGATATGGTCAATGAAAACGTTTCGTCCGGTGCCGCGGCACAGTCGGATGAATTCCTTGAAAAATTCAGCGCGCTTGAAGCTCAGATGGATGAAAAGAGCGCTGTTATCAATGAGCTGCGTGAAGCAAAGAACGCTCTTGAGGCAGAATACAAAGAGAAAATCAGCCAGATGGAAAAAGACTTTGCGGTCACGAAGAGCGACCTTGAGGAACAGCTTAAACAGCGCGATTTGCGCATAAGCGAGATTGACGCTCTTATTGATATGTTCGTTGACCAGATAAACGAACTCAACGCCAAGAGAGACAGCGCCGCGGTCAAGCAGGCAGAAGCTGAGGCAGAAGAAGAAACGGCAGACGATTCCGGAACAGACGAAGAAGCTGAAGACGAAAACGACGGCGAAGAATAATTCCCTGTTAAATAATCATTAAGGAGTAAAATATGGCTAAATTAAACGACATCGATAAAGCTGCGGACAGCAAGGGCTCGGCAGTAAAAACAATCTGGCAGTTTGTTAAATTCATATTTGTCAGCCTTCTGGCAATGATAGTTCAGTTTGCGCTGCTCAACATCCTCAACCATTTCCCCCCTGTTGTTGAGCTTTTCGGAACACCGTTCAAATGGTGGGTGTTTGAGTCGCCCGTCAATATGGCCGAAGGCGCTGTTGTAATCGGCGGTCTCGGTTATTTCATTTCAAACAATGTCGCAAATATCGTAGCTCAGATTGTTGCTTTTTTCGTAAACAGAGAAAAGACCTTCAATTCCGGCGCGAATATTGCCGTTACTTTACCGATTTATATTATTTTCACAATCGCGCTTATATGCTTTTCCGCGTGGCTCAACCCCACGCTTGCGCATATCTTTGTTGAAAAAGGCTGGATGAAAGGCGACGCGGCCGCCAACCTTGCTACAATGATATGCTCCGCAGTACAGTTCTTCCTGTATTTCCCGGTTGACAAGATACTCTTCCACAAGCCGAAAGAAGAAAAAACTGCGGATGTTTCAGATACGCCCGCAGAATAAATAATTAAGGATATATAAAATATATATAAGATTTAAACCCCGCTGTGTTTTACACAGCGGGGTTTTTCAGCGTTTATTTACGGAGTTCCCATTCTTTTATTTCCATAGCCTGATTGAGCATTGTGACATAACTGTCGTGCCTCGACTTGGCTATTTCGCCGTTTTCAACGGCTTCGACTATTTTGCAGCCTTTGTCGTTAATATGACGGCAGGTTGAGAATTTGCATTTGCCGAGGTAGGGAAGAAACTCTTTGAAACCGAAGGCGACATTTTCTTTTAGCATAATATCGTCGCCTTCAAATTCGAGTGACGAAAAGCCGGGCGTGTCGGCTACATAGCCGCCCTCAACTTTATAAAGCTGGCTTTCTCGGGTTGTATGTCTGCCCCTGCCGAGTTTTGCGCTTATTTCGCCTGTGGCGAGGTTTAATTCCGGCATAATCATATTGAGTATGGATGACTTTCCTACGCCCGTATTGCCCGCAAACGCGCTTATATGGCCGTTTAATTCTCTTTTGATCTCATCTGCCCCCTCTCCCGTTTTGCAGGAAACGGCAAAAGAGGTTATGCCCGCCTTTTTGTAAATGTTTATGTATTCTTCCGCGCTGTCAAGGTCGCTTTTCGAGAACACAACCACAGGTTCAATATCTCTGTTGCAGGCTATTGCAGTCAACCTGTCAATAACGAGAAAATTGGGAGCGGGGTCTTTGAGCGCGGAGACGATGATAAGTTTGTCGATGTTCGCGACGGGAGGTCTGACGAGAAGGGTTTTGCGTTCGAGCACTTCCGTTATTACATTGCCCGTTGTTTCATCGAGCAGGACTTTGACTCTGTCGCCCGCTACGGGCTTTGTTCCTTTTTTCCTGAACAATCCCCTTGCGCGACATTCGAATACGCCCTGCGAAGTCTCAACATAGAAAAAACCGTCTATGCTTTTAATCAGGATTCCTTCTGACTCATTCGGACTGCTCATCGGTTTCTCCTTCATAGAGATAAATGGTGAGAATTACTTTTGTGCTTGTGTCATATCTTGTCGGGAAGAGACTGTCGGAGGAAGGCGCGGGGCTCTGCGCGGAGACCTTGCCCTCATTGAGTGAAGAATCCGTAACGGTGTAATTGAAATCAATATTGTAGAAGCCCGCGGCTTTGAGAGTTTCAACAGCCGTTTCCTTGCTCATGCCTCTGACAGAGGGCATAAGCGCCCTTCCGAAGCCGCCTGATGTGCGGTATTCGCCGCCTTTCATTTCGGGAGGCGACTTAGTGAAGTCAATAACGCAGGTGTAGTAAAGCGAGCCGTCAACCATAACTTTAAGATAGTTTGACTCGCCGGAGCCTGATACGGGGAATGTGCAGACGGAGCCATCAAGAAGAAGTGTGTCGTCATAAACTACCGCTGAGTTGAGAGTAGCAGTGACTGAACTTGTGGTGCCTCTTGACGGAAGGCTTATGGAGACAGTGACTTTTGTTTCCTCAGGTTCAGTCGTGGGAGGATTGCCGCTGCTGAGGATAAGGGCTATCTTCTTGCCCGATTCAACCTTTTCGCCCGCGTCAATGCTCTGGTCTATGACAGTGCCGTATTTTTCGGTGCTGTCTTCATATCTTGTGCCGTTTTCATCAATTTCGAGGCCGACGCTTTCAAGAAGTGATTTTGCTGTTTCATAATCCCAGCCGATAAGCTCGGGAACTTCGTTGAGTTTGGAGTCGCTCGCATAGAAAATGATGATGTTCGAACCCTCTTCGACACTGATATTTGCCTGGGGATCGGTGGAAATTACGGTGCCGAACTCAACCTCGGCGCTGGTCTGGGGAGTCGCGGTAACAGTGAAGCCTCTGTTTTCGAGAATCTTTTTGGCTTCAACATATGTATTGCCGACAACATCGGGAACGGTTACCATTTCGACCGTGCTGGCAACGGAAATAAGAATCTGGTTTTTGCGCTTGTCAATTTTCTGATTCGGTCTGGGTTCCTGGCTTATTACAATGCCGTCTTCATAAGTGCTGTTCTGCACATATTCGACGGAAATATCAAACTGTGAGTAATTTGAATTGCCCGCAATATCGAGAGCGTAGTTTTTGCCCATAAAATTGGGGACCGTAAGTTTTGACCCGTTGAGTTTTGTGGTGCCGAAATAAAAAGCGGCAAGAACTATCAGCAGCATCGCGACGACGCCGATGATAACGCCCTTGATGATGGGAGCGCTTCTGCCAGCCTGATAGTCAAAGGATTTTTCATCTTCATCCGGTTCATCCGCGGGAGGAGTATTGATGACGGGAGGCGTTACCGCGGAAATCGGCTTTGTGGGAGCCTTATCCACAAAATAATCTTCACGGAATTTTACGCCGGGATTGCGTTTGAATTCTTCAATATCGAGAAGCATTTCAGCGGCGGACTGATAGCGGTCGTGAACATTTTTCTGCATGGCTCTCATAACAACCTGTTCAAGACCTACGGGGATGTTGGGGTTGAGTTCCCTGGGAGGAGTAGGCTCTTTTGAAAGCTGCATAAGAGCGACGGAGACGGAGCTGTCTGATTCAAACGGCACCTTACCCGTAAGCATTTCATAAAGCACAACGCCGACTGCGTAAATGTCGGTTTTGTCGTCAATTGTGTCTCCCCTTGCCTGTTCGGGGCTGATATAATGCACGGAACCGATGGCGCTGCCTGTCATCGTCTTCTGTTCGTTGCTGAAACGAGCTATGCCGAAATCGGTAACTTTTATGTTGCCGTTTGAGAGAAGAAGGATATTCTGGGGTTTGATGTCTCTGTGAACAACGCCCTTGTCGTGGGCGTGCTGAAGCGCGCGGAGAATCTGCATTGTGAAATGCACAGCCTCGCGTATTTCAAGTTTACCCTGCTGTTCGATATATTCCTTGAGAGTGATGCCCTCGACATATTCCATTACGATATATTGGAGTGTCTCGCCGTAACTGACATCGTAAACTCTGACTATATTGGGATGCGAAAGCACGGCAATCGCTTTTGATTCGTTTTTGAAGCGGCGTCGGAACTCTTCGCTCGCGAGATATTCCTCTTTGAGGATTTTCACGGCAACGGTTCTGTCGTCGATATTGTCATACGCCTTATAAACGACAGCCATTCCGCCGACACCGAGGACTTCGTGAATCTCATATCTGCCGTCAAGTCTTTTGCCTGTGTAATTCTCCATATCTTTACCCCCTTACCTTGATATCAGAACAACCGTTATATTGTCTCCCCCGCCGTTTTCAACGGCGAGATTTACAAGTCGGTCGGCACATTCCCTGAAATCTTCATTATAAACGATTTTTGCTATTTCACTGTCTTCAACATAGCCGGAAAGACCGTCGCTGCAGATAAGCAGTATTTCGCCCGTGTTGAATTCTTCGCAGGTGAAATCCACCCGGACTTTTTCATCAACTCCCACAGCGCGGGTGATGATGTTTCTTTCGGGGTGTATTCTAGCCTGCTGAGGCGTTATATCGCCCATTTCGACAAGCTGCTGAACCATTGAGTGGTCTGTGGTTATCTGCGTCAGATCGCCGTTTGCCGACAGTTTATACGCTCTGCTGTCACCGACATGGGCTATGTATGCTTTATCATCAACCGTAATAACAGCCACGGCGGTTGTGCCCATACCCGTGAGTTCGGGATTTGAGCGAGAATAATCATATATGTTTGTATTCGCGTTTTCGATTGTCGAAACAAGGATGCTTCTGATAAAACTTTCCGTAAGCATCTCACGGCGGACAGCGTAGATTTTTTCCGAAATCATCTGCACTGCCATTGTGCTTGCGACAGCGCCGCCTGCCGCGCCGCCCATTCCGTCGCAGACAACAGCCCACGATACGCCGTCTGACACCTCGCCGACAGCGTATGAATCCTGATTCTGTTTTCTGACTGAACCGACATCGGTTTTTGCCGTAATCTTCATTAATCGTTACCTTCCGTGTGTCTTAATCGGAGCTGCCCGCAGGAAGCATCTATATCTGAACCGAGTTTGCGTCGGACTGTTGCCGTAATTCCGTTTTT
>CADAER010000054.1 GCA_902787025.1 Oscillospiraceae bacterium
CGATAATTACCGCGAAGCAGACGCTTTCTTCATATATGCCGTAATATCTTGTAATCATACATAACACGCCCGAATAAACGCCGTAGATGAGGGCGTAGACGGGTTTTCTCGGAGATGTCGCGGGATCGGTCACGAAAAAGACTGCCGCGAAAAGCAGCGAGCCCGAACAGACTTCGAGAATAAGCGAGGCGAGCGCGCCCGTGTTAACTCTCGGGAACAAGAGAGCCATAACCGAACAGGCGAGGATGAAGCCGAAGGCGCCGATAAACGCTCTCGGTCTGCGGATAAGCAGGAAGACGGCGCAGCCGAGCAGAACGACGGCGCAGGCGGTTCCCATAGGACCCGATACGCTGCCCGTGAGAATGTCGGAGACGCTTATCGGATCAAGATGCATTGACGAGCTTTTCTGAAGCATTCCCGCGAGGGATGTGCCGCTGACGAACTGACCTGTTGCGGATGTGCCCGAAACGGGGAAAGAGAAGACCTCGCCGGGGAAGCATACCGTAACAAAGGCGAAGCCCGCGGCCGCGGGAACGACCGGTGATTTCATTGAGCCGCCGAAGGGGATTTTTACCGCGAAAACAGCGAAAGCGCTCGCGAGCGCGGGAATATAATAAGGCACGGTGGGAGGCATCATAAGAGCGATTGCCGCGCCCGTGAAAACAGCGCATAAATCGCGCAGAAGAATTTTATTGTAAAACAGCAAGCCGCCCGTAAGATCGCAGAATACGGCGGAGCCGATGCTGACAAGCAACACGAACACAGCCCTGCGCCCGCAGTAATAGATGGCGGGAACGCACAGAGCGAGAAGCATAAAGAGATAATCTCCGAAATATGACTGACTTCTGGCAATCAGGCTTTTTTTCTTTTTTTGTTCTGCCAAAAGGGCACCTCCGGATTAAACCGATTTTTGATAATCAACCTGCGAACGGGTGGGAGTCCGCCGCCCGGAGAATTTCGGATATCGCCTGCGAAGGGCTTTCCGATTTAAAAACAGCAGAGCCGGCGACAAAAATGTTGGCTCCCGCGAGCGAGGCTTTAGCGGCGTTGAGCGGGTTTATACCGCCGTCAACCTCGATGTCGACCGACAGCCCGCGTTTTTCGATTTCGCGGCGGAGAGCGGTGATTTTCGGCTCGGTGTCTTCCATATATTTCTGACCGCCGAAACCGGGCTCAACGGTCATGACAAGCACCATTGAAAGCCTGTCGAGGTAAGGGAAAACGGCTTCCGCCGGGGTGGCGGGTTTGATTGAAACGCAGGGTTTGCAGCCGCAGTCCGTAATTTTTTTGATTGTTTCGTCAACGGGAGAGGAACTTTCGATATGGAAGGTTATGATGTCGGCTCCCGCTTTCGCGAAATCCTCAATATAGTTCAGGGGATTCTGAATCATCAGATGAACATCGAAGACCGCCTGAGAGAGCGCGCGGATGCTCGAAATGACGCCCGCGCCGAAAGAGATGTTGGGCACGAAACAGCCGTCCATAACATCAAGGTGCAGGTATTGGGCGCCGCCTTTCTCTGCTTTAACCGCCTCTTCGCCGAGGCGTGAAAAATCACAGGCGAGCACGGAGGGAGAAACAATGTTTTTCGGCATAAAGTTCAATCCTTCTTTCACGGCGGTATATATAATGAGTATATCACACAGCCGCCTTTAAGGTCAATATAAAGGTTATAGATAATATAATATAAATATAAGTTGAAAACAGCACGGTTTTAGTATATAATTACCTCATCAAACACGGAGGAACCGGCTGTGGAAGACGAGAGAAAAGAAGAATTATTTGAAACTCCCGCGCAGGAGCCCGTCAGCGAGGCGGCAACCGAGGCTGTCACGGAGGCCGTAACCGAGCCCGTGACGGAGGCGGAAACGGAAAGCGGAGAGGAATACGCGCCATACGGAGTGTCATACAAGGAGGCGGAGACTGAAAAACCGCCGAAAAAAGAAATCGGCGACGGGACGAAGATTCTTCTCGCTGTTGTGGCGAGTCTGCTTGTTATCGCGATAATAACGGGCACGGCTCTTCATTTTTCCGACCGCTTTTCGGGCGGACGCAAAAAGACGGGGCTCTGGGGAGAAAAAACCGAAGCGGAAGTTTTCGAGCCTGTCAAATACACCTATGTTCTCGTTCACGGTCTGGGAGGCTGGGGCGAGAACTCCGAGATGAGCAAGACGGGGAATTACTGGGGAGCGACAACGGGCTCTCTCGCCGAATATCTGCGAGGCAAGGGCTATGATGTTGTTGTGCCGACAGTAGGACCGTATTCATCAACCTGGGACAGGGCGTGCGAGCTTTACGCTCAGCTGACGGGAACGAGAGTGGATTACGGTCAGGCGCACTCTAAGGCGCACAATCACGAAAGATACGGAATTGAATACACCGAGCCGCTCGTTCCCGAATGGAGCAAAAAGGCGAAGCTGAATCTTATCGGCCACTCCTTCGGCGGCGAGACAGTCAGAATGCTCGCCTCTCTTATGGCAAACGGAGACGAAGCCGAAATGAAGGCGACGGGCAAAGAGACATCGGAGCTTTTCAAGGGCGGCAAGGCGGACTGGGTTTTCAGCGTAACTACTCTCGCGTCTCCGCACAACGGCTCGCAGCTGACCGAAGCGGCAGGCGGAGCGGGCAGGCTTTTCGGAGTTGACAATGCGGTCGATCTTATGGTGAAGGTTGTTTTCTCCGCTCTCGCGACGGCGGGGATTGACAGCGACGACCTGAACCTTATGCTCGGGCAGTTCGGCATAGGCAGCGACACATACAAGAGCGCGGCGGACGCGGTCGAGGCCGTGACGAAGGCGGACAACGACCACGCGTTTTACGATTTATCGCCTGACGGAGCGGCGAAGCTCAACAAAAAGATTAAGACGGTTGACGGCGTTTACTATTTCTCATACGCTTATTCGACTATGACGAGAACGGCTTCGGGCAAGTTCACGGCGAAGCCCGGCACATCGACGACGATGATATTCAGCGCGAACTTTATCGGCAATTTCAAATGCACGACGAAGGGCGGAATTGTAATTGACGACAGCTGGTTTGACAACGACGGTCTTGTAAGCGTCATAAGCGCCGCCTACCCCGCGGGCGAAAAGCACTGCGATCTGAGCGAGAACGCGGGTGAAATCACGACGGGCGTGTGGAATGTGGCGCCCGTTCAGAGCGGCGACCACGGCACTCCCGTAGGTCTCGGAGCCCCGGCGGCGAAAACGCACGATTTCTACATAAAGCTGTTTGAGATGATTGATTCGCTTAAACACTGACAAAAAAATTGAAGAAATTTGAGAAAAACGCTTGACAAAGCGGAAATAAGTCGCTATAATAACCGAGCATTAAGAAAACGCGCAGGCGTTTTCGAGTTGGTGTTGATGGCGCTGAGGGTCCACCCGTTCCCATCCCGAACACGGTAGTTAAGCTCAGCTGTGCCGAAGATACTTGGCTGGAAGCGGCCCGGGAAAATAGGACGATGCCAACACAAAGCGGTTGTTTTTTTGCCTCGCCCGGTTTTATTTTATGTTTTTGAAAATTTTTCTTGACAAATCGGGGAAGGGGTTATATAATGACTTGCACATTAAAGAAGAGCGCATTGCGTTCTCACCACGGGGCTTTCGCCTACCGACGGTCAATATCTCATTACAAAGGGTGCGTTTGCGCCTTTTCGGATGGATTATCGCGGGGGCAGAGCTTGCTCCCGTTTTTATTTTATTCAGGAGGTGCTTTAACATCGCAGTAAAAGAAATGCAAATCAATGAGGAAATCCGCGACGAAGAACTGAGAATCATTTCCGACAGCGGCGAACAGCTCGGCATTATGTCCGCAGAGGAAGCGCTGAAAATCGCTGAGGAAAAGAACCTCGACCTCGTCAAAATCTCGCCTCAGGCAAAACCGCCCGTGTGCAAGATTATGGATTACGGCAAATTCCGCTACGAAAAAGAAAAGAGAGAAAGGGATGCCAGGAAAAACCAGAAGGTTATCGAAATCAAGGAAATCCGACTTTCGCTCAACATTGATACGCATGATTTTGAAACAAAGCTCAATCACGCCAAAAAATTCCTTGCCGCAGGCAACAAGGTCAAGTTCTCAATCCGCTTCCGCGGAAGAGAAATGGCTCACCCCGAAATCGGCAAAGACGTTATGGCGAAAGCGGTCGAGTCTCTCGGCGACGCCGCAGTGATTGAAAAGCCCGCCAAGCTTGAAGGCAGGCAGATGCTTATGTTTGTTGCGCCCAAAAGCACAAAGTAAGCCCCGGTAAAACCGTAAATTATTAAGGAGGAACTCAGTTATGCCTAAAATCAAAACACACAGCGGCGCGAAGAAGCGCTTCAAAATTTCAAAGGGCGGCAAGCCCATGCGCGCACACGCATACAAATCACACATTCTCAACAAAAAGAGCACCAAGGGATAAGTCAATTCACAATTTGGAGGTAAATTACTATGGCTCGTATTAAAGGTGCTCTCTCAACCAGAAAGAGAAGAAATAAAGTTCTTAAACTCGCGAAGGGTTACTACGGCTCAAAGAGCTCGCTTTTCAAGACCGCGAAGCAGGCTGTTATGAAGAGCGGAAACTACGCTTACATCGGCAGAAAGCAGAAGAAGCGCGATTTCAGACGCCTCTGGATCACCAGAATCTCGGCAGGCTGCAAGGCCAACGGAATGAACTACTCAACATTCATCAACGGCCTTAAGAAAGCGGACATCACGCTCAACCGCAAGATGCTCTCCGAAATAGCCATCGCTGACCCCGCCGCTTTCACCGCTCTCACAGAGAAGGCAAAAGAGGCTCTCAAATAAAAATGATATATCAAGGATGTAACATCAGTGTATATAATACATATTATGTTACATCCTTTTCGCAATTTTAACTGACAAAAAAAGGGGCGGATTCAGGCGAGTTTCCGCCTTGTTGAAACGGTGATTTTATGTCCGCAATCAGCAGCCGAGCAAACGAAAAAATCAAATATGCCGTGCGTCTCGGAGAAAGCGCTTCATTGCGAAATGAGAAAAAAGAGTTCTTTCTCGAAGGCGCGAGACTCTGCCGCGACGCGGCTGAAAACGGAATAAAAATCAGGCAGGCTTTCTTTACGGAGCAGGCGAAGGAGAAGTATCCCGGATACATAAGCGCCGTTGAGGCGGTGTGCGGCGACTGCTGCACCGTAACGCCCGATGTCGCGGACAAGCTTTCGGACACAAAGTCTTCGCAGGGTGTTTTCTGCATATGCGAAATGCCGCAAAACGGCGGAAGCATTGATTTTTCGGGCAGATATATCGCGCTCGAAAACCTGCAGGACCCGTCAAATCTCGGCGCGGTATGCAGGACTGCCGAGGCGCTGGGGCTTGACGGAGTTATTGTCAGCGGCGGCTGTGATGTTTACAACCCGAAGGCGCTGAGGGCGGCTATGGGTTCGTCGCTGAGAATAAATGTCATTTCAGCGGACTCGCTGTGCAAAGTTATTGAAAACGCGAACGCGAACGGTATGCTCACTCTCGCTTCGACCCCGCAGACGGACTCTGTGAAAATAAGCGAAATCGACATTGACGGCGGAATAATCTGCTGCGTGGGAAACGAGGGCAACGGGCTTACGGATGAAGTCATCGCTGCCTGTTCGGAAAAAGTCACTATCCCGATGAAAGGCAGGGCGGAATCGCTCAACGCCTCCGCCGCGGCGGCAATTCTTATGTGGGAAATATCACGGAAGGGTTAACCGATGAACGGCAAGGTTTATTCAATATGGCTCTCTCTCGCGCTCGGCGCGGGGGCGAGATGCAGCGAGATACTCGGCGCGTTTGACTCCGCACGTGAGATATACGACAGCGATATGCAGACTCTCCGCATCAGCGGGGTTTTCACGCAGAGACAGCTTGAAAAAATCGAAAAGACGAAACTGCAGGACGCGCAGGTTCAGATTGAAACCTGCGAAAAGAACGGCTGGCAGTGCGTGACTTACGGGGAGGACGGATATCCGAAGCTCCTTGAAAGAATCGCGGACCCGCCGCTTGTGCTTTATGTGAACGGCGGTTTCGATTATGTGAACGACGCTCTTTTTTTCGGCATTGTTGGAACGAGAAACCCGTCTGACGACAGCGTCAGGACGGCGATGTCGATAAGCGCGCAGCTGGCGGACGCGGGCGCGGTAATCGTCAGCGGAGGAGCGCTCGGCATTGACTCCGCCGCCCATCAGGGAGCGCTCAAGGCGGGCGGAAAAACGGTGGCTGTTCTCGGCTGCGGTCTCGGCACAAGATATCTTATGCAGGGCGCGCATCTCAGGGAGGAAATCAGCAGAAGCGGAGCGGTAATTTCGGAATTCTCACCGTTCACTCCCGCGTCAAGGACCACATTCCCCATACGCAACCGGATTATTTCGGGCATAAGCAGGGGCGTGCTTGTGGTTGAGGCGGGCGAGAAAAGCGGCTCGATTATCACCGCGAACTGCGCGATGCTTCAGGGCAGGGATGTTTTCGCTGTCCCCGGCAACATTGTGACATCCTCTTATGTGGGAGCGAACAGGCTCATACGCGACGGGGCGACGGCTGTCACCTGCGCGCAGGATATCATTGACGAATACGATTCGCTCTACCCCGGCAAACTGAAACGGCAGAATTACGGCTCTGCCGGCAAAAAACAGGAAGGAAGCAAAACGGCGAAGGTTGTGAAGAAATCAACCGCGCTGTTAAACGAAAAAGAAAAGGCGGTTTACGAAAAGTTCGGAAGCGAACCGCTCTACCCCGGCGATGTCGCGGCAATGACGGGCATAAGCTTAGGCGAGGTAAACGTCATTTTGACATCGCTTGAAATAAACGACTATATAATCTCCGTCTCGGGCGGCAGATTTACACTCATATAAATCACGAAAGGTAAAAGATATGTCAAAACTTATTATTGTCGAGTCACCCGAAAAGGCAAAGACCATCAAGAAATATCTCGGAACGGGCTATGATATTGTCGCTTCAAAGGGTCATATAAGAGACCTTCCCGCGGCAAAGCTCAGCGTTGATGTCAAAAACAATTTTGAGCCGAAATACGCGGTTATCAAAGAAAAGGAAAAGCTTGTCAAAGAGCTTCAGGATAAGGTCAAAAAGAGCGATTTCGTTTATCTCGCAGCCGACCCCGACCGCGAGGGAGAAGCGATTTCGTGGCATCTCGCCGAAGTGCTCGGTCTTGATCTCAACGCGAAGAACAGGGTTACTTTCAACGAGATTACAAAGACGGGCATCAGCAACGGTATGAAGACTCCGAGAGCCGTCGATATGGACCTTGTGAACGCGCAGCAGGCGAGAAGAATTCTCGACCGCCTTGTGGGCTACAGATTAAGCCCGTTCGTGTCGCAGAAGATACGCAGAGGTCTTTCCGCGGGCAGAGTGCAGAGCGTTGCGGTGAGAATGATTGTCGACCGCGAAAACGAGATAAACGCCTTTGTTCCCGACGAATACTGGAACATTGAGGCTAAGCTCGCGAACTCACAGCGCAAGACCTTCACAGCTACGCTTACAGCCGATGAAAAGGGCAAGGTGAAAATAACAAACAAAGAGCAGTCAGACGCTTATCTCGCGAGACTTGAAGGCGCGGATTACTCCGTAAAATCATACAAAAAAGGCACCCGCAAAAAGAACCCCGCGCCTCCGTTCAACACATCCACGCTTCAGCAGGAGGCTTCGCGCAAGCTGGGCTTCCAGGCGGAGAGAACAATGCGCATAGCCCAGGAACTCTATGAAGGCGTAAATGTTGAAGGCGTTGGCATGACCGGTCTTATAACCTACATGAGAACCGACTCGCTGAGAATCTCGGAAGAGGCGCGCGCGGCGGCAAACGCTTACATCAAGAGCAGTTTCGGCGCGGCTTATGTTCCCGACAAGGCTCCCTATTACAAATCGAGAGCGAACGCGCAGGACGGTCACGAGGCTATAAGGCCCACCGACCCGACGCTCACTCCCGACGCCATAAAATCGAGCGTGTCATCCGATCAGTATAAGCTCTATTCGCTTATCTGGAAGCGTTTCATAGCCTGCCTTATGGCTCCCTGTGTTCAGAACACGGTCAAGGCAGAGGTCAGCGCGGCGAAAGCGGCGGACGCTGCCAAGGGTATGTTCTGCCTGTTCTCGGTTGCGGGTTACAGTGTAAAGTTTGACGGCTTTACAAAGCTCTATGAAATCACCGATGACGACGATGAAAACAGCAGCGTTCCCGAACTCAAAGAGGGCGAGCAGCTCAAATGCAAAGATGTAAAGGCATCACAGCATTTCACACAGCCTCCCGCCCGCTACACCGAGGCTTCACTCATCAAGGAGCTTGAGGAAAACGGCATCGGCAGACCGAGCACATACGCTTCGATTATCTCGACAATAACGAAGAGAGCGTATATAGTCCGCAAGCAGAAGCAGCTTGTTCCCACCGAGCTCGGCGGAGCGATAACAACTCTTCTCAAGGACGAGTTCCCGAAAATAGTCAACACGAAGTTCACGGCTCAGATGGAGGCGAACCTTGACGAAATCGGTATGGGCAAGATGGACTATGTCAAGATGCTCGACACCTTCTATGAGGACCTTGAAAAGACTCTTGAAAAGGCTAAATCGGATATGAAGAATGTCAAGATTCAGCTTCAGGAGGATATTACCGACATCCCCTGCGACAAATGCGGTGCGATGATGGTTATCAAGACGGGCAGATTCGGCAAATTCCTCGCCTGCCCGAATTATCCCAAGTGCAAGAACGCGAAGCCTCTTGTTGTAAACACCGAGGCGAAATGCCCGAAATGCGGCAGCGACATCATTCAGCGCCGTTCCAAGAAGGGGCACACCTTCTACGGCTGCGGCAACTGGCCGAAGTGCGATTTTATGAGCTGGGACGAGCCTTCGGGCGAAAACTGCCCCAACTGCGGCAAGGCGCTGTTCAAGAAAAAGAACGGCAAGACCGTATGCCTGACGGAAGGCTGCGGCTTTGAGAAAAAAACAGGAAAGAAAAATGACTGATATAACGGTTGTCGGCGGAGGTTTCGCCGGAGTTGAGGCCGCGTGGCAGCTCGCTAAAAGAGGCGTGAGCGTCACATTGTGCGAGATGAAGCCCGAAAGGTTTTCGCCCGCACACTCGAACACGGGGCTGGCGGAGCTTGTGTGCTCGAACTCCTTCAAGGCGATGCGGCTCGGAACAGCGGCGGGGCTTCTCAAAGCGGAGATGAAGCTTATGGGTTCGCTCTGCGTTGACTGCGCTCAGAAAACCGCCGTTCCCGCCGGCGGCGCTCTCGCGGTTGACAGGGATAAATTTTCCGCTCTTGTTACGGAAAGAATCGAGGGCGAGCCTCTAATTACGGTTGAGCGTAAAGAGATAACCGATATTCCCGATACGCCCGTTATTATCGCGGCGGGACCGCTTGCGTCGGAGGCGCTCAGTGAGAAAATCGCCGCTTTATGCAACGGAAACCTCAGCTTTTACGATGCGGCGGCTCCGATAGTCACGGCTGAGAGTATAGATATGTCGAAGGCGTTCTGCCAGTCGAGATATGACAGGGGCGAGCCTGACGACTACATAAACTGCCCGATGGACAAAGAGGAATACGAGGCGTTCTACAACGAACTTGTAAACGCCGAAATCGCTCTTGTGCACGATTTTGATAAAAACAAGGGCGTTTATGAGGGCTGTATGCCCGTTGAGGTTATGGCGAAGCGCGGAAAGGACACCATCCGTTTCGGTCCGATGAAGCCTTCGGGGCTGACGGACCCCGCGACGGGGCGCAGACCCTGGGCGAATCTTCAGCTGCGAAAAGAAAACGAGCAGGGCACGATGTTCAACCTTGTCGGTTTTCAGACCAATCTGAAATTCGGCGAGCAGAAAAGAGTGTTCTCGATGATTCCCGCTTTGAAAAACGCGGAATTCGTTCGATACGGCGTTATGCACCGCAACACATTTATAAATTCTCCCGAGGCGCTGACCTTCGGCTACCGCTTCAGTGAAAGAGAAAATCTCTGGTTCGCGGGACAGATAACGGGAGTTGAGGGATATATGGAATCGGCGGGCTCGGGTATAATCGCGGGAATAAACGCGGCGAGATACCTGCAAGGCAAAAAGCCTCTCGACCTGCCCGCGACATCGATGCTTTCATCCCTCGCGAAATATGTCTGCGCGGAGAACAGGAATTTTCAGCCGATGGGCGCGAGTTTCGGAATTCTTCCCCCGCTTGATGAAAAGATACGCGACAAGCGCGAAAGATACGAGGCGCTGTCGGCAAGGGCGCTCAAGGACCTGAAGGAATCGCTTGAAGGTCAGGGCGAGCCGGTAACAGAGGAATAATTATGGACGAAAAACTTGAGAAGTTTCAGAAAAATCTTAACTATAAATTCAAAAACATCGAACTGCTTGAAAGAGCGCTCTCGCACTCGTCATACGCCAATGAAAAGGGGCTTAAAGAGAGCAACGAGAGGCTTGAGTTTCTGGGCGATTCGGTGTTGGGCTTTGTGTCCGCCGAATACTTTTTCAACCTTTACAAGAATCAGCCCGAGGGCAGTCTGACAAAACACAGGGCTGCGGCGGTCTGCGAAAAGACGCTCTGCACCTTTTCAAAGGAGCTTGAAATCGACAAGGTGATTAAACTCGGCAAGGGTGAAATCCGCATGGGCGGAGCGCAGAGACCGTCGATTCTCGCGGACGCGTTTGAATCCGTGCTCGCGGCAATCTACCTCGACGGCGGAATTGAGCCCGCGAAGGAGCTTGTTCTGAGATTCATCACGCGCGAGGGAATCGATGTTTCGGTAAGAGACTACAAGACAATGCTTCAGGAGGTTGTGCAGAAGCATCCCGAAGAAGCGGTCGAGTATTTTGTTGTTGACGAAAAGGGCCCCGACCACGCGAAGGAGTTTACGGTTGAAGTCAGGCTTAACTCCAATGTTCTCGGCTCAGGCACGGGCAGAAGCAAAAAGCTCGCCGAGCAGGCGGCCGCGAAAGAGGCTCTTAAACTTATGGGACTGCGCGAATAATGAAGCACGTCAATGTAGCGCTTTTCGCGGTTCACGAGGGCTGTCCCAATATGTGCTCGTTCTGCAATCAGAGGAGTATTTCGGGCAGCGGGAAAAAACTGACTCCCGCCGATGTTCACGAGGCGGCGCGGACGGCTCTTTCGGGCAAAACGGACGCGCGAGGCGGAGAAATAGCGTTTTTCGGCGGAAGCTTCACGCTTATTGAGCGCGGATATATGCTCTCGCTGCTTGAAGCGGCGAAACAGCATATTGACAGCGGCGATTTTTCGGGCATCCGCATTTCGACGCGTCCCGACGGCATAGATGATGAAATCTGCAAAATATTAAAGAAATACGGCGTTACGAGTGTTGAACTCGGAGCGCAGAGTATGGATGACAGAGTTCTGCTCTTAAACAAGAGAGGACACACCGCGCAGGATGTTGTAAACGCGTCGGAAATGCTGAAAGAATACGGGTTTTCGCTCGGTCTGCAGATGATGACGGGGCTTTACGGTTCGACCGATAAAGACAGCGTTGAAACGGCGGAAAAGATAATCGCCCTCTCTCCCGAAACGGTGAGGATATATCCCACGGTTGTAATTGAGGGAACGGAACTCGACAGGCTTATGAAAAGCGGGGAATACACTCCGCAGAGCGTCGAGGAGGCGGCGAGGCTTGGCAGCGTGCTTATCCCGATGTTTGAGAACGCGGGCATAAAGGTCATCCGCTTCGGTCTTCATTCGGGCGGAGGCGTTGAGGGCAGTTTCACGGGCGGCGCCTATCATCCCGCGCTTCGCGAGATGGCGGAAAGTCTGATATTTTTCAACAAAGCACTCGAAAAAGCAAACGGCAGACAGGGAAAGGCTGTCATATCCGTGAATCCCGCCTGTATCTCAAAGATGACGGGTCAGAAAAGAAGCAATATCGAAAAACTCGCGCAGGCGGGTATAGACTGCACTGTGCGGGGCGACTCATCACTTGATAAAAACGAAATCAATCTTCAATTCACATAAAAAGGTCAGGTAAACGATGTATTTAAAATCACTTGAAATGCAGGGCTTCAAGTCCTTCCCGGACAAAATAGTCTTCAACTTCGGCAAGGGAATTACCGGGGTTGTCGGACCGAACGGTTCGGGCAAGAGCAACATTTCCGACGCCGTCCGCTGGGTTCTCGGCGAACAGTCGACGAAATCGCTGCGAGGCTCGAAAATGGAAGACGTCATCTTTTCCGGCACCGACCTGCGCAAGGCTCTGGGCTACGCGGAGGTTACGATGAACCTCGACAACAGCGACCGTTCGCTCAACAGTATGGATAAGGACGACGTTTCGGTAACGAGGCGTTTTTACCGCTCGGGCGAAAGCGAATACCGCATAAACGGAGAGCCTGTGAGGCTGAAGGATGTTCACGAGCTGTTTATGGATACGGGTCTCGGCAGAGACGGATATTCGCTTGTCAGCCAGGGAAAGGTTGCCGACCTTGTTTCGGCGCGCTCGTCAAAGCGCAGGGATATGCTTGAAGAGGCTGCGGGAATTTCGCATTTCCGTTACCGCCGCACCGACGCTACCCGTCGCCTTGAACAGGCGGAGGAAAATCTTGTGCGTCTGCGCGACATTCTCTCCGAACTTGAAGGGCGCATAGGTCCGCTCAAGACACAGAGCGAAAAGGCGAAGAAATATCTTGTTCTCGCGGCTGAGAAGAAGGAGCTTGAAATCGGTCTCTGGCTTTTCACGGTTGAGAAATCAAGAAAAGGTCTTATTGAGCAGGAGAACAAGCTGACAATCGCGTCATCGCAGTATGAAAACACCGAGCTTGAACTCGAACGGCTGACCGCCGCCATTGACGAGGCTACCCAGAAGGGTCAGACGCTCACAATGGAGATAGAGAACATCCGCTCGGAGACGGCTCAGGCGGAGGAGAAGGCCGCAGGCGTTGACGGTCAGATTGCGGTTGAGAAAAACACGATAGAGCATAATGAAAGCACTGTTGAAAGAATAAGAAAAGACGCGGCTCAGGCGCTTGACAGCAGTGAGCAGATTGACAAGCAGATTGAAGAGGCTCAGGCGGGTATTGAGGCTATCGGCGCGGAAATCGACGCTCTCCGCGAGGAATATGAGAAAGCGGTTGAAGATGCGAAATCCGTAATAGAGGAAGATTCGGGCTGCACCGAGAAGGCAAGGGAGTTAAGCGACAGAATAGCGGAGAAAACGCTGGCTCTCGCCGACCTTCGCGTTAAACTCTCGGCGGGCGAATCATCGGGAGAGGAACTTAACGCACGTATCAGGAGCGTTGAGGAAGCGATTCTGCAGAGAACTCCCGCGGTTGAGGAATTAAAGGCGCAGAAGGCGCAGGCGGAAAAAGAACTCGGCAGTCTCAGGGACGCGGCAACGGAATATGAGAACTCGCTTTCCGGCTATGAGATGATTATTGAACAGCGCACCGAAAAGCTTGAAAAGCAGCGCAAGGAACTTGAGGACATCAATCTCAATATTCATCAGAAGCAGGCGAGAATCAAAATGCTCGACGACCTCGAGAAGAATCTCGACGGTTATCAGGGCAGCGTAAAACAGGTAATCACGCAGGCGAACAGGGGAATGCTCAAAGGCATTCACGGCACGCTTTCACAGCTTATCACAGTTGACGGCAAATACGCCGTGGCGGTTGAGACGGCTCTCGGAGCGGCGATACAGAACATTGTAACCGACAATGAGAACGACGCGAAAAGGGCTATAAACTATCTTAAAGAAAACCGTGCGGGCAGGGCGACATTCCTGCCTCTGTCGGCGATTACGGCGAAGCCGTTCACCGAAAAAGGACTTGAGAAGTGCGACGGCTTTGTCGATATGGCGGACAGCCTTGTTTCAACAGACAAAAAGTATTCCGAAATCATCCGCTCGCTCCTCGGCAGGACTGCCGTGGTCGAGACGATAGACGACGGAATTGATATGGCGAAAAAATATTCGCACCGTTTCAAAATCGTAACGCTTGACGGTCAGGTAATGAACGCGGGCGGCTCGATGACGGGCGGCTCGAGAGGGCAGAATGTCGGTTTCCTTTCGAGGATGAACGAGATTGAACAGCTCCGCGAAGCGGTCAAGGCGGCTGAAAAGAAATTTGACGAGAGTCAGAGGAATTTCGATAAAATCAACGGCGAGCTCAACAGCGTCGCCGCCGAGTATGACTCCGTGAAAGCCGAACTTGCCAAGGCGCAGGAGGACATCATCAGAAAAGAGAGCGACCTCGCGCTTATCGTGAACAACTACGAAACCGTTACGGGCGCGCTCAACGAACTCGAGGAAGAAAAGCGCCGCGACACGGCGAGAGTCAGCGAGCTTGAAAAATCGGGCGGAAAACTCAAGGCGGATATCGCCGCGGTTGAGAAGGAAACGCAGATTCTTTCGGATTCTCTCAACAAGCTTGACGAGATGAGAAGCCAGCTTGTCGAAAAAAGAGAGGAATTTGTCGCCCGACAGAACGAGATAAACCTTGCGACAGTCGAAAAGAACAAGGATATTGAGGCGAAACGCGTTATAATCGAGGACTGCGAGCGCAGAAAGCAGATTTCGGGCGAACGCGCGGAAGAACTCGAAGCGGAAGCGAAGGCTATCGAAAAAGAAAACGAAGGTATTCTGAAAAAGATTGAAGAGCTTGAAAAACAGGCGGAAGACCTTCGTTCGGGCGCGAAGAACGCGAAAGAAACAATAGACAATTACATAAAAGAGCGCACCGCCAGGGAGGCGGAGGTTACATCCCTCCGCACGAAAGAGCGCGAGTGCAACGACTCAAGAGAAAAACTCAGCGGCGAGGTCGCGAGACTTGAGGAACGCCGCGATTCTATGAAGAACGAGCTTGAAAGCGCTCAGAACAAGCTTTACGACGAGTATCAGCTGACGCTCCCCGAAGCTCAGGGAATGGGAATTGTGCTTGACGAC
>CADAER010000055.1 GCA_902787025.1 Oscillospiraceae bacterium
TGAGGTGAAGAAATAGGGAGTATCACGACGCGCTCCAAGCGAGTGAGACGACCATATTTCTGAGGGAAGAAGCGCCGACCGAGCCGGCAGGCGAGACAGGTGGCGGCGAAGCCGTGACGGAGGGCGTTTACTTGCCTCGCCCTCAGGGAGAGGTGTCGCCGAAGGCGACGGAGAGGGTTAAGGCTTCCCCTTGGGGAGAAGCTGTCACGAAGTGACTGATGAGGTGCATAGCCTCCCTCATTGAGGGAGGTGGCTTGACCGCTTGCGGTCAAGACGGAGGGAGTCCGCAAATCCCACAACCAACGCAAACCACACCCAAGAACACAAAACAACCCCCCTCGCCCCAATTTTATCGAAAAACAATAAAATTTTTATTGACAAACGATAAAACCGGTGCTATATTAATGTCAACGAAACAAAAATCCAATCCGGAAAACGGAGGTAAAAATTATGATAAAACGAAATATTTCCGCGGCGATTTCGCTGGCTGTCTGCATCGTTTCATCCCTCGCTCTCGCCGTCCTTCTTTTCACAATGCCGTCATTTTTCGCGTGGTTTTACTCCGCCTTCAACGGTGAGGCGGACTCGGCGAAAGCGGTAATAAAAACAGTCGTGACCGCGTTTTATATCTGCGCGCCGTTCGCCGCCGCCGCTCTCGCTATGATGATTAAAATTTTAATCAACATCCTGAACGACAGGGTATTCATTATGCAGAACGCCGTCCTCTTCCGCTTCCTCTCGTGGTGCTGCTACGCCGTGCTGATAATCACCGTCATTTTCGGGCTGAAATACACCCCGCTCTTCGTCATCGCCTTCGCGATGGGTGTTGTCGGCACTCTCCTCCGCGTAATCAAGAACATCATGCAGTCCGCCGTCGAACTGCGCGAAGAAAACGATCTTACAATCTGAGGTGGCTGTATGATAGTTGTTAATCTTGAAGTCGCGCTCGCGAAAAAGAAAATGACATCGGGCGAGCTTGCCGAAAGAATCGGCATAACACAGGCGAATTTATCAATTCTCAAAACGGGCAAGGCGAAAGCGGTGCGCTTCTCAACCCTTGAAGCCATATGCCGCGAACTCGACTGCCAGCCGGGGGATATCCTCGAATACAAGGAGTAAATTATGGAACAGAATAATAATGAAAACGCTTATACTTTTACATGGACCGGGCTGCCTCCCGCGAAAAGGAGCTTCATCCCCGACAGAGCCGATACAGCCGTCGCGGTGTCCGCCCTCGTCAGCGCCGCCCTCACCGTTTTTCTCGGCGTCTGGGGAGGCTTCAATCTCGGATGGGCAGCAGCCTACACAGTATTTTTCATAACTCTCAGCGTCTATCTTTTCAAAACCTCATTTCTCACCCGCGAAAGCCGTAAAATCAGAGTTTTCCCCGCCGTCTGCGGCGTTTTGTCGCTCGCCCTTTCGCTGAATTTCATAATGAGCGCCGACAATCTCATCCATTTCCTGAGCTTTATCGTTATGCTCGCTCTCGGCAGCGTGTATTTTTCCTGCCTGTCAGGCAGAACAATCCCCGGCGGAGACCTCGGACTTCTCAAATTCACCGTTTTCGCGCCGGTCAGCTCCGTGTCCGCCCTGCCCGAAAATATGCGCTCTCTTTTCACATCGGGAGACGGCAAAGACAGAAAAACGCAGAAAGCCCTGCTCGGCATAATCTGCGCCGTGCCGGTGCTCTGCGCCGTCATTCCCCTGCTTATCCGCTCCGACGCCGCGTTCGAAGGGCTCGTCGGCAGATTTTTCAGAAACCTCGGCGAGACCGTCGGCAAGACCGTGCTGACAATAATCGTCGCCCCTTTCCTCATTTCGTTCTGCCTTTTCCTGCGCAGAAACGGAAAGAAAGCGGGCGCGCTTAAACCCCTCAAAGGCTTCGACACCGTGTTCATTTCGGCGTTTATGTTCACGCTCAACGCCTGTTATCTCGTCTATCTTCTCTCCCAGACCGCCTATTTTTTCAGCGCTTTTTCGGGCATCCTTCCCGAAGGCGCGATGACCTACGCGAAATACGCGAGGCGCGGATTTTTCGAACTGTGCGCCGTTTGCGCGATTAACCTTTGCGTGTTCTTTTTAATGATTGTCCTCGCCCGCTCCCGCGACGGCAGGATGCCTTCAATCCTGCGGTTTCACGGCGTTTTCCTCGGCGTGTTCACCCTCGTCCTGACAGCGACCGCGATTTCCAAAATGGTTATGTATATTTCCCGCTACGGTATGACCGTCGACCGCGTTTTCTCAAGCGCTTTCATGGTCTTCACCGCCGTCGTTTTTCTCTCAATGGTGCTGCGCTGCTTCAGCGAAAAGGTGAAGATTCTTCACACCGCCTTCATCGCCGCGGGCATTGTCCTTCTCATCCTCGGCGCGGGCAATGCCGACGCGCTGACCGCGAAATACAACGTCGCCGCGTATTATGACGGCAGACTTAAAACTGTCGATACCGAATATCTCGAAAGCCTCGGCGAAGACGGCGTCCCCCTGCTCGTCGAACTCGCGAACGGCGATGATGAAGCCCTCGCGAAACAGGCGGAAATCTCGCTCGCGAACGTCCTTCCCTGCTTCTACACAGGCTCATACAACGGCGACGACAGGGATTATGATTATGTTTATGTCGACGGCGAAAACGAAGACAAACCGTTCGTTTACGACAGGGATACGGGCGAACCCATCCCCGAACCCGACATTCTCCCGTATTTCATCCCCGACGGCGGAAAAGCGTATTCCGCGTTTTACGAAATGAACCTCCCGCGTTATAAAATGTATAAACTCACCGATATCTTCATAAAACACAGCCCCGATTTCTTCATCGAAACCGAAAAATCCCGTGCCAACCCGTAACAAACGGCATATAGCCTCCTCCTCTGGGGGCGCGGGTCTCCGGTGGGCGAAGCACCGAAGCGCGTCCGGTGGACGATGAAGCGAGGTGCTGAGGTGAAGAAATAGGGAGTAATACGAACGGCAGTGAGTAGAACGACCATATTTCTGAGGGCATTATAAAGCCGCAAGGCAGAAGCGCCGACCGAGCCGGCAGGCGAGACAGGTGGCTTGACCGCTTGCGGTCAAGACGGAAGGAGTCCCCCCCGTAATTCAATATCAATCAAGCCAATAACCAACAAAAAACCACCCTCCCGGGTGGTTTTTCTCTTATTCTCACAAACTCCAACGGGTATAAAGAACCGACGTCTTCTTATCCCTGCCGTAAAGCGCGTAATAAACCGTGAGAAGCGTCCTGTCGGGCAGCATAACGGTAGCGGGGTAGCCGAGGTCGTCGTTCACCCCGTCGAAAAGCTTGAATTCCTCCTCCGAAATTTCACCATCGGGGAAGACCTCCCTGCCGTAAATGCCGTATTCCGGCACGCGTCTGCCGTAGGTCAGAACAATCCTGCCGTCCGCGTCGCAGAGATGCGGCGGCGAACCGCAGATTCCCGTAGGCTCCCACTCGCTCCAGGTTTTTCCCCTGTCGGATGAAAACGTCCTGAACATAGTGAAGGTGTCGTCGTTTTCCTCAAGGTGGGTGCGGAACAGCGCCATAATTCTGCCGCCGGGCAGTTCAACACAGTGGACCTCGTGGAACTGATCCTTCGTATAGCCTTCGGGGATCGGGCAGTCGCCCGTTTTTTCAAAATTCTCACCGCCGTCCGCGCTCGTGTAAACCGAGAAAACATCGTCGCCGTAAAGCTCCTTGCCGAGGTAGAAAACCGTGCCGTCGGCGAGCAGAACGGGGCCGTGCGGAGTGTGAACGGGGATGCGTTTTTCTTCTCCCGCCTTTTCTCCGTATTCATATAAAAAACGGTAAAAGCAGCCGCCCTCCCTCTCTTTTTCGGGGAGTGACGCGTATTCCTTCACAAGAGCTACTCCCGCGTCGCCGCTGTCGGAGTGAATCCAGTCGAGATAATCGTTTTCATAGTTTTTCGCGGGATGCGAAGCCCTCGTGACAAGCATTTTCCCGTCTCCGAGATAAAGTATGCCCGGGTCCCTGCGGGCAGAGATGCCCCGCGCGAAAGCCCGAGCACACGACATAAACAACGCCGTTTTCGTCAACGCAGGCGGAGGGCCACGCCTGATAGGCGAAAAAGCTTTCGTTCATTCGCAGAACAATGCCCTGTTTTATGATTTTCATATTGTCACCTCAAACCGTTTTTTCAATGCCGAGCGAAAAGATTTCGCATAATTCCCCGCCGCTTTCACCCGAAAACTCAAAGCGGAGTTCATCCCCGCAGGCGGGAGCGGTAAACCCGAAAGAGGCTTTTGAAGCGGACGGAAGAGCCTCGGAAACAACCGTTTTTCCGCCGATACTCACATCCAGCCTCGTCTCGGAGTGAAGAGCACAGCGCAGGGTCAGGGTGTAACCGCCGCACTCAAAATCAACAGGGTAAAACGAGAATCCCGAGCCGTTTTTTATGCCCTTCGCGGGGAATTCTCCGCCGGGAGCCTCGGTAACATAAGCTCCGCCGTAAAAACGGCACGCGTTTACAGGCGATTTGATATCTTCCGGCAGGAGGCGGCCGGCGAAGCCCTTTGATGTCGGCACCGCCTGCTTTATCACGCAGTTTTCTTCATCGACCTCGATTTTTTCGGCCCTCGCCCTTCGCGAGAATTCCGAATTGTTCGAAGACGCGTGGTAAAACACATACCACCCGCCGTTTATTTTAATTACCGAGCCGTGATTGTTCCAGGTTGACGGGTCGCAGCCGTCGTTGTCAATAACCGTGCCCCTTCGTTCGTAAGGTCCGTAAGGCGAGTCGCCGACGGCGTAGTCGAGTTTGGTCGGTCTCGCCCCGTTGTTCGGGTAAGCGGGGGAGTATTCCGAAGCGTAAATCATACAGAATTTATCCCCGATTTTTCTTAACGACGAGCCCTCGTGAAAGCCCTGCGCTCCGTCCCCGTTTGTCAGAATCTTATCACGGACCGTTCCGGGTTTGAGCGTGCATAAATCGTCGGAAAGCTCGCCCATTTTCAGGTTGAACTGCCCCCAGGTGTAGTAGATTTTTCCGCCGTCCTCCAGCACGGACGGGTCAATTCCCTCTATCGGTTTTCCGTCGAGCGTAATCCGTCGCGCGTTTTTGAACGGACCTTCGGGGCGCGGACTTTCCGCGACTCCTTCGCTGCCGTCGGAAAGACAGAAAAACAGGTAATATCTGCCGTTATGACACAGAGCGTCAGGCGCATATAAAACAGCGTCCGACCAGGGAACATCGTCAACGTTGAAGCTCACGCCGTGCTCCGTCCAGCAGGTAAGGTCGCTGAGCGGGGCGGAAAAGGAGCGATACTCCCTGCTGCAATAGCCGCCGTCAAAAAGGTCGTATGAGCCGTAGAGATAAACGCGGTCTCCGAAAACCTTCGGCTCGCCGTCGGCTACATATGTGCCGAAAGGCAGAAACGGATTAAGCCCCTTCGGTTTCATATCTTTTTTATTCATTTCTGCGCCTCCCGTCCCGAAATAAATCATATCACACAATTTCACGCCGTTCAACTTCCCCCGCGTAACCGCACAGTCCGGAATCCCCCGCATTCCGTCGGGTATGCGGGGGATTGATTCTTTTCTTTATTTTTTATCCTTCGGCGCCCTCACTCAGAAAGCGAACACCGATTTTATCAGCGCGATGACATATTTGATGAAATATCCGAAATGCTCGGAATCCTCAACCGTTCTCGACTCCGACATAAACTGATTGTACGCGACCTCGTCGGTTTCGTCAAAAAGGTCGAAATACGAAACAACCTCCGTCTCGTAGGTGTCCGGCTCCTTTTCGTCAAGCGTGATAAGGCGCACGCCCTCGTCAATGCTGTTGTATGAACGGAAGCCCACTCCGGGCGTGTTGCACAGGTCAACCCCCCTGTAGTTTACCTCGTAGGTGTTCACGTGGTCGTGACCGAAGAACATCGCCATAACGTCGCCGCGCTCAAGAATCGCGTCAAACTGACCGTTCGTGTAGTTGGGCGGGCAGGGGGTTTCCCCGAGAACGCCCTTCGCTCCTTCAGGAAGGGTGTAGTATTTTCCGCCGTGCTCCACACCGCCTTCAACCTTCTCCGCGTGCTCGTCGAGAGCGTCCCAGATTTCAGGCACCACGATATGCTGGAACATAAGCGACGGAATCTTGTGACCGTTCTCGCGCTCAAGCTTTTCGGATGTCTTTTTGTACCACTCAACCTGCTTCTTCGTCACGCAGGCGTAACCGCCCAGGTCGTTTTCCTCGTTATATGTGCCCGAGTCAATCATCCAGATATTGTTCACCATTTTGTTTTTGTCCGCCGACGAATAAACCGGAACATAATACGTGCCGAGATTGCTCTCTCCGAAGTCCTCTCCCGCGCAGCCTATAAAGCACTTGTATCTTTCATAGACCGACAGCTGAAACGCCTTGTCCGCCGTGGTGTTCTCATCGTCGTGATTGCCGTAAACCATAACTACGGGAATGCCGTATTTCTCGTAAATCGACATAAACTCGTTTATCGCGAGAGCGGCATAGGGCTTAACAAGCGAGGTGCTTGAAATATTGTCGCCCGTAAGAACAATAAGGTCAACGGGATATGTGTCGAGCGCCTTCCTGATAACGTTTTTCGTTATTGACTTCATCGGGAAGAAATCCTGCATGTCCGAAATCTGCATAATGCGGAATTTCCCGTCTTTGCCGAACTGAAGGTGGGTGTCAACCTCCTCGCTCGTCTTCGCGTAAGCGGGAACGAACGCGCAGCAGCACAAAAGAACAGCGCACATAAAGACCGATAAAACCTTTTTCATCATAAAAGCGTCTCCTTTTCAGATAATTGTAATATTGAGAGTGTCTCCGTTTTCTATTTCACTTTAACCTCGGCAGGTCTCGGAGCGCCCAGGCTTACGCTTCTGCCGTCGGGCTGCGACGCGCCGATAAACAGCGCAATCTCTCCGTCGGGTTCCCTTCTCACGCCGTCTTCGTCAACCGCCTTTATCCAGTAGCGGTCAACCGCGAGTTCAACCCTGACCGCTTCGCCCGATTTCACAAACACGGGCTTTACCGCGCAGAGCTGACAGTTCGGCGTTTCCGTCCTGCTGTCGCTGAATTTCGCGTAAACCTGCGCCTTTTCGGTGACGTCAAAGCCGCCGCTGTTTTTAACCGTTACGGCGAGTTTTATTTCGTCCGCCGTTTCGCTGAGAATTTCCGCGTTTTCAAAAGCGATGTCCGTATAATTAAGACCGAAGCCGAACGGGAAGAGCGGCTCCTCTTTCATAAATCTGTAGGTTCTGCCCTTCATCGAGTAGTCCTTCATATCGGGCAGCGGCTTTTCCGAGTCGTAAACCGTAATCGGGAGCTTTCCGCACGGCGACTGTTCGCCCGCGATGAGCTTCGCGAGAGCGAGACCTCCCTGCGAGCCGGGATACCACCCGTAAATAACGGCTTTCGCGCGTGAGAGTATGTCCTCTCCTATATCCATTGACGAGCCGCACATAATTACAACAACCACATTTTCGCAGTGGTCAAGCACAGATTTCGCGAGCTTTCTCTGCACCGCGGGCAGACCTACCGATTTGCGGTCCGCTCCGCTGCCGTCCGCGCCTTCGCCTTCGCCCTCGCAGCTGCTGTCAAGCCCGAGGCAGAGGAAGGTGATGTCGCTCACGGAGGCAACTGCCGTGCCGTCCGAAACTATGTTGCGGTGGCCGTCCCAGCTGCAAAACTCCTCAATGAAGTAGTTGCAGCCCTGCGCCACACGGATTTCGCTGTTTTCAAACACGCGGCGGATTCCGTCCGCGAACGTGACGTATTCGCTCGCCTTGCCCTCGTAGTTTCCTTCGAGCGCCGTGACCGAAACGGAGTTCGGTCCGACAACGCCTATGTTGAGCGCCTTGCTTTTATCGAGCGGCAGGAAGCCGTTTTCGTTTTTGAGAAGAACCGCGCCCTGCATGGCGGTTTTAAGATTGAGCGCCCTGTGCTCCCTGCAATCCACCTTCGTGAACGGGATGTCGGAATACGGGCGTTTTTCCTCGAATTCCCCGAGAAGCGCGCGGATGGTAAACAGACGCACGGCGGCCTCTGTCAGGTCCTCGTCCGTGATAAGGTCCTCTTCGTATGCCTCGTTGAGATGCGAGTAACAGTCGCCGCAGTTCAGGTCGCAGCCCGCTCTGAGAGCCGCCGCCGCGGCCTCCTCCGCCGTTTCGGTGTAGTGATGATGCCTGTAAACATCGTTGAGAGCGCCGCAGTCGGAGACGAAATAGCCTTCAAATCCCCACCTGCCGCGAAGCGTTTCTTTAATAACCGGCATACAGTTAGCGGGAATTCCGTTTACCCTGTTGTATGCGCCCATAACGCCCGAAACGCCCGCCTTAACGGTCTTATAGAAAGCGGGAAGATATGTTTCCTCCTCGTCCTTTTTCGAAATCACCGCGTCAAAGCCGTGCCTGTCAAGCTCAGGCCCCGAGTGAGCGTAAAAATGCTTCGAGCAGGCGGAGGCCTTCATGAATTCGCCGTCGCCCTGAACGCCTTTTATGAAACTCTCTCCCATAACGGAGGTTAAAAACGGGTCCTCGCCGTAGGTTTCGTGGCCTCTGCCCCAGCGCGGATCGCGGAATATGTTTATGTTCGGCGACCAGTAGGTAAGTCCCTTGAAAATGTCCCTGTCGCCGTATTCCACGCTCTTGTTGTATTTCGCCCTGGCCTCCGTCGAAATGACGTCTGCGCACTCGTTGACAAGTCCGGGATTGAATGTGGCGGCGAGCATAATCGCCTGCGGGAACACCGTCGCCGTTCCCGCTCTCGCGACGCCGTGAAGCGCCTCGTTCCACCAGTTGTATTCGTCAATGCCCAGCCGCTCTATGGCGGGGGCGTTGAACAGAAGCTGGCTCATTTTCTCCTGAGCCGTCATCTTTGAGACGATTTCTTCCGCTTTTTTTCTCGCTTTGGCGTAATCCATAATACACCCCGTTTATTCTTCGGGAGAGCCCTCCCGTATTTTCCTGATATTCCCGTTCATGAAGTGGCGCACGGCAAAGCTGTAAAGCACCGCCTTGATTCCTTTAAGCTCCTGCGTTCTCTTTCCGAGCAGCTCGTCGGGAGAATCGAAAACGCCGAGATCCTCCTTGAACGCCTTGTTCAGTATCGACACACCGCCGTCCCACCTGTCCGTATCGACGCTCTGAAAGCCCTTCGCCGCGAAGCCGTAACCGTAAAAATCGTCCGTTATTTCGGGGTTCGTTTCCCTCAGACCTTTGAGATATGGCTTGTCGAGAGCGAAAGCGTCCGTCTCAATCCACGAGCCTTCATAAAGAATCTCAACCGTCATACACAGAAGATTCCGCGGAGCCTTCTCATAGAAAAAGTCGTTTAAGAAACCCTCGAGCAGAACCCTGTCCGCCATATACGCGTGAACGCGGCAGGGAACGGAGCAGGCGCGCAGAAGCGCCGTTAGAACAACCGCCTTGTTGTTAATCTGCCCGCGACCGTCGTGAAGAATTACCGAAGCGGGCATATAGTCGTTCAAATTGAATCCGAATTCAACTTTATCGCGCACGAAGGTGTAAATCCGCCTGATTTTCGCGCTTTCATCGGCGTCCTTCCAGCCCTTCATCGCGACAAGAGCCTTTATTTCCTCGCTGTTGAAATCGAGAAGGGGAGTGCTTAAAAGATATTTCTCGTTCCCGTCCGTCTCGATTCCGCCGCTCCAGCCGCCCGTTTTAAAATTCGAAACAGCCTGAGCCGTCCTGTTCTTTTTTATCCACACAATTCCCGCGATAACCAGAGCCGCCGCCGCGCACAGCATAAGCGCCGCGAGGGCCGCCCTGCGGTTTGTGTTCCTGAAATAGTTGAGAGCGGCAAGCACGCACATTCCGCCCGCGATAAAATAAATCACCGCTATGGTTCTGTCGTTTTTCATGTTCACGGCGCGCCGCCCCCTTTCACTTTTTTATTGAACTACCGTCTTGTTCTTTCCGAACATATTGCGGAAAAATCCGATTATCAGTTTTATCAATCCGCGGTTGACCTTGACCGTTTCCCTGTCGGCGATTTCCTTGCCCGAGGCGTTTTTGAGAGGAGCGTCGCTCATATCTACTATCTTTGCCTCAACGGTCATTCCGTCTCCGCACAGCACCGTGATTTTGCTGCCGTATGCGACCTTTTCGCCGTCGAAATACCAGGCGACCGTATAGCCCTCGGGAATGTTTTCCGTCTTGCATTTGAGCGTGAGAATGTCGGTGTAGTCAACCGTCTTCGTGCCGGGATTGTTTACAATGCTTACCTTCGCCGCGCTTAAAGAAGGTATCTTTTCTGTCTTTATCTGAGTCGCGCACTCAGCGCAGCAGTATGCCCTTTCGCCTTCGTCCTTCGCCGTGGGCGCCTTCGTCGTCACCCAGTAGCCGCCCTTGTGCTTCGAGCAGATTTCGCTTAAATCCTTCTTGCACTGCGCGCAGATTCTCTTGTCTCCGCTCTCTTTTACTATATGGTTGCACTTCGTGTAAACCTGAACGAAGGTGTTGTGAAGGTCCTTGGCGTCCGCGAGTCTGCCGAGATCCTTGTGCGTGTCGATGAAATCGTCTTCCTTCGAGGTTCTCACATAGCTTTCGCCCGCCTTGGACTTGAATGTAAAATTGTCCACATCCTGTTCAAGCGGCAGGCATATCGTCCTTCCGTCCGCGTCCTGCTCGCATACAACAACAGCGTATCTCTCGCCCTTGTTGATGTTCACGGGCTTTTTGAGCTCGCAGCTGAAATAGCCGTCGCAGGGACATTCCGTCGTCGTCGTCGAAGCAAGCACTCCGTCAAGCGGAGATGTGTATTTTTCGGGAAGACTTCTGTAAACGCTGATTTTAACCTTTATCTTTTTCGACTGTCCGATGGCGTCAACCGCGAAGCCCACTCTGTCGATTCTCTCGTTGCCCTTCGCGGTGAAAACATCCGCCTGCTCGGCGTATGCGGTCATAATATAGCTCGAATAGCCTCTCGCCGAGTGAGTGTAGTTTCTGTAAACATCATCCTCCCGCACCGTCATTCCGCCGAACTCGGCTATCGGCTGGTCGTATGACATATACATAATATCGTCGCCGTTACCATACCAGGAGTTCTTGACTATCCACGCGCCGTCGCTGTCCGGCTTGCTCTCGCACACCGAAAAAGCGGAGGCGGGAATCGTGTCGTCCCAGCCGATTACCGTAATCGCGTGATTCGACGGATGCATAAGATTGTCGAGATATCCGTTGTAAATCATATATGATTTGAGTTTCTTGTTGTAGCAGGCGCTTCCGTCCTCGTAGTAGTCAAGCACGGCGGCTCCGTGTTCCGTAATCCACGCCTTGACCTGCGCGGGCTCATACATAACGGTTGACTCGCCTGCCGTGAAACCGCTCGCTCGGTTGAATCTGTCCTTTTCGGTAAACTCCAGAACATTGTCCCTCGTCTTGTTCGGGTAATCCGACTGATTCGCTATGCCCTCCATATTCGCGAAGGTGTAGGCGGCGAGCATAAAGTTTCCGCCCGTGTTCCACACATCGTCGTCCGAAAAGCCCTCGCTCTTGCTGTTGAGAGCGAACCAGCAGAGATGCGATTTCGAAAAATGCTGTTCTCCCAGACCTTTTTTCGCGGCGTCCGCCTCAAGAGCCGAAACAGCCGAATAGGTCCAGCAGTCGCCGTAGGCCTGCGCCTCGGGCGGATTTATAAGCCCGTCGTCAAGCGCGTTGTATTTTTCGGGGAACTTTTCCTCGTCGTCATATCCCGACGCGTCTGGCGATATGTCCGCGTCCTCGGGCAGAAGCGTGTAGCGCCTTCCCGTTCCCTCATATATAACCTGACCTATCCGCCACGCGTTTTCATTGTCGGCGAAGGCGGGCAGAGCCGTCCCCCCCGCGATAACCGCGGCGAGAATAAAACAGATAAGTCTTTTCGCAAGCTTCCTTTTCATTTTCAATACCTCAATTTATCATTTCCGCAAATCAGAAGCGGTGTTATCAATACAGTAAATTATATTTTAATATATTTATTCCGTAAGGTCAAGACAGCCGCCCGCCCCAAGCAATTATTTTTTCCGAAACACCAAAACAGAAAACCATCCGCAACCTTCCCCTCGCGCATAGCCTCCTCCTCTGGGGGAGGTGGATTGCGAGTGCAACGAGCAAGACGGAGGGAGTCCTCTTGCCTCGCCCCCAGGGAGAGGTGTCGCCGAAGGCGACGGAGAGGGCAAAGCCTCGCCCTACGGGAGAGGTGTCGCCGAAGGCGACGGAGAGGGCAAAGCCTTCCCCTTGAGAGCGCAGGTCTCATCCTTCTTACAGCCTCCCTCATTGAGGGAGGTGGCACGGCGAAGCCGCGACGGAGGGAGTCCGCAAAACTCACCCCAACACCATCCTCTCCAAGAACACAAAACAACAAATCCGCATTCCCCATACAAAAGCCGACCGCAGGTCCCTTAACATTTTGCACCGCAAAATATATCGCGCCGTTTACGGCATATCGTGTTCACTGAACATATCGAACGCCGCAGGCGTATCTCGCGTGGGCGAAGCCCGCCCCTACCTCCTACCCCCCTAATTTCTCAAATAATATTTGCGTTTTTCAATTTATATGTTATAATGAATTGATTATTCTTTTCCGGAAGGAGAGATTTTATGTCCGAAGCCGAAAACAGGGCGGCGGTCGAGCAGGTTGAAAAAACCTCGCTTGAAACTGCTCGCGCCAAGGCTGTTATGAACAGACGCTATGTCGGCACGAAGGAAACCGCGGCTTACATTATGTATGATATCGCGCAGTCCTTCAACATCAACAAATACGGCGACATCTTCATCACCGATATCGTCAAAATCGGTCTGAAGTTCCAGAGCATCGTAAGCTTCATCGTCGGTCTCTGGGATATCGTCAACGACCTCTTCCTCGCCGCCATTGTTGACAAAACAAGAACAAGATGGGGCAAATTCAAGCCCTGGCTGATTATCTACGCCATCCCCGGCGTCATGCTCAGCGTGTTCTACTGGACCATGCCGATTACAATCGGCAGCCGCGCCATGTATGACATCGGCAAACTGACAATTTACCTGATATTCAGCCTCGTGCAGAATCTCGCGGGCTCGATGAGCGCCATCGCAAGAACGGGCTCCCTCGCGACGATTACCCCGAATATCATCGACAGAACAAGGCTCATCACGGAGGCAAACCTGCTTTCGGGCTTTGTCGAAAAAGCCCCCGAAATCATAATGGGACTTCTCATCGACCTCGTAAACCACGGCAAACTTAAAATCAAAATGACCTCCCTCTATGTGTCCGCGGGCGTTTTCTGCTCGGTCGTAAGCGGCCTCTTCGCGATTTATTTCGCCTTCGTTTCAAAGGAGAGAGTCAACCAGACCATCGAGAAGCCCAGCGTCAAAGCGAGCTTCCGCTCCATAGCGACAAACAAGCCCCTGCTTCTCATCACCCTTTCGGAGTTCCTCGGCGCGTTCAGCATTGGCTCGGGCGTAAACTATTATTATATAAATGTTCTCGGCCTCGCGACAATGTCAACAATAGTTGGCATCCCCGGCGCCATCGTCTCCCCGATTTCCTATTCCTACGTCACCTGGGCGAGAAAGAAATTCTCGACAAAGACTCTGTGGATTTTCGGCTCGCATATCAGCGATTTCCTGATGATAGGCGTGTTCCTCATCGGTTCAATAAACAAGAATTACAAGAAACTCAGCGTAATGATTCCCGCGTTTATGCTTCGTGAAACCATCTGGATGTTCTTCTGGGGCATCCGAAGCGTCATTCCCGAAGAGATGCGCAACGAGTCCATCGACTACGGCGAGTGGAAGAACGGCTACCGCAACGAAGGTCTGACGGGCGTCGCGAAGGAACTGCCCAGAAAACTTATCAACACCTTCGGCGCGACGGTCAAGACCCTCATTCTCGACAGGGTAGGCTATGTCGAGGGCGCGGGCTTCGGCGGCCAGACGGAAAAGACCGAGTATTCTCTTTTCTGGATGTGCACCATCCTCCCCGTCATCACCGGTATTCTCAGCATTATCCCCAAGTGCTTCTACAACCTGACAGGCGAGAAACGCGACCAGATGTATCGCGAACTCCACGAGCGCCGCAAGCTCAGGGAAGAGCAGTATGACGCGAAACTCGGCGAAACCGAAGAAACCCCCGCCGCAGTTCAGTAAAACACTCCTCAAAACCCTGTAATCACAGGCATTAAACAGACATTATAAAGATTAAAAAGTTAATAAAACATAATAAAAACGGCTTGCGTTTGCAAGCCGTTTTTTGCTGTCAAAAATCATCCGCACCCTTCGTAATCTTCCCATTGAAACACATGGGCTCCTCCTTTGGGGCGCGGGTCTCCGGTGGAGACCTCTGCCGAAGGGCGAAGCGGAATGCCGCTGCCGGTGGCAGATGAAGGCATTGCGCTGAGGTGAAGAAATAGGGA
>CADAER010000056.1 GCA_902787025.1 Oscillospiraceae bacterium
AAAATTATTACCAAAAACTTGAGTTACTTTGAATAAAACCAGATATACTTATGCCGTTGCCAGAATCAGGGCCAATGAAACAAAACTGCTTTCCTCTTCCGACTACGATATGCTCATTAACGCGGGAGGTAAGGATACCGTAATACGGATTCTTAATGAAAAAGGCTGGAATATCAATTCAAAAAACATTTTCAAGTCGCTTGAAGATGAAGCCGCCGAAACCTGGAATCTGATTGCCGAAAGCGCTCCCGACACTTCGCTTATAGAAGCGTTGATTACGGAAAACGATTTCTACAATCTCAAAGCGGCGCTCAAAGCAAACTTTTCCGACCTTGATATTGAAAAATATTATGTGACCCCCTGCACTTTTGACACTTCTTTGTTGACCTACGCGGTAACACATAACGATTTCGGAAATCTTCCGCAGCACATCCGCGGAACAGCCGAAACCGCTTATGATTCATATGCCGAAAACAGTAGCGGTCAGGATACCGAAATAATCATAGACAAGGCTTGCATTGAAACCTGCCTTGATTTCGCCGATAAAGCGGACAGCGAGCTTTTGAAAACAATAATGCTCATTCGCTGCGCTCAGGCTAACATCAAAATCGCCAAAAGATGTATTCTTTGCGGTAAAACAAAAGAATTCACGCTGAACGCTCTTTGCAGCTGTCCAGGTATTGATAACAACGAACTGTTTGATGCCGTAACGGATAATGAAAAACTGTCTCAATACATTTCAGAAACACCGTTTTCTTTTATGAAAGACGCTTTGTCAGACAGTTTTACGGATTTTGAAAACTTCTGCTACGATTATATTATCAGTCTTACAAAACAGTCAAAATGGGATATTGACGGTCCCGACCCCGTTATTTCATATTGGATTGTAAAATCAAATGAAATCAGAAACGCAAGAGTAATTATCTCGGCAAAAGAAAACGGTTTGCCGTCAGACGAAATCAGAAAGAGAGTGAGGGGCGCGAATGTATAAAATAGCCGCAATGGGAGACAAAGACAGCATTTACGGCTTTGCATCTCTCGGTTTGCATATTTTCCCGTTTGACGATACGGACGACCCTGTTGAAGCCGCCCACACTCTCAGAAGACTCAGCGAAAGCGGCTACGGCGTTGTTTATATCACCGAAAAACTCGCTTCACTGATTCAGAATGAAATCGACAAACTTGCATTTCAGCCGCTTCCCGCCGTTGTGCTTATTCCCGGAGTCAGAGGGAACACCGGCGCAGGGCTTGAAAATGTAAGCAAAAGCGTTGAAAAAGCAGTCGGTTCGGATATACTTTCAGAATAAATTGAAAGGTAAGATTACCAAATGAGTAAAGGAACGATTACCAAAATAGCCGGTCCCCTTGTTGTTGCCTCCGGTATGCGCGACGCGAATATGTTCGACGTTGTGCGTGTCAGCAACTCAAGACTTATCGGCGAAATAATAGAGATGCACGGTGACAAAGCATCAATTCAGGTTTATGAGGAAACATCAGGTCTCGGCACGGGAGAGCCCGTAGAATCAACCAACGAACCGTTGAGCGTTGAACTCGGTCCCGGTCTTATTGAAGGAATTTACGACGGTATTCAGAGACCTCTTAATGTTATCCGCGACCTTGTCGGCAACAACCTTACAAGAGGTATAGAAGTCCCTGCGCTTGACCGTGAAAAGGTCTGGCATTTTGTGCCCGTCGCAAAACCCGGTGACAAAGTAACCGGCGGCGACATTCTCGGAACAGTGCAGGAAACTGATGTTGTTCTTCATAAAATAATGGTTCCGCCGACTGTCAGCGGAACAGTTGAAAGCATTACTGAGGGCGATTACAAAATAACGGATAAAGTCGGAGTCATAAAAACCGATAAAGGCAATTATGATTTTACGCTTATGCAGAAATGGCCTGTAAGAAAAGGCAGACCTTACGCCAAAAAGCTTTCTCCGAACACTCCCCTCATCACAGGTCAGCGTGTTGTTGACACCCTTTTCCCGATAGCAAAAGGCGGTGTCGCGGCAATCCCCGGACCTTTCGGAAGCGGCAAGACTGTCACTCAGCATCAGCTTGCGAAATGGGCTGAGGCGGATATAGTTGTTTACATCGGCTGCGGTGAACGCGGAAATGAAATGACCGATGTTCTTAACGAATTCCCCGAACTTATTGACCCGCATACCGGAAAATCGCTTATGGAACGCACCGTTCTTATAGCAAACACATCCGATATGCCCGTCGCTGCGCGTGAAGCTTCTGTTTATACAGGCATTACAATTGCAGAATATTTCCGTGATATGGGCTATTCTGTCGCTCTTATGGCTGACTCCACATCCCGCTGGGCTGAGGCTCTTCGTGAAATGAGCGGCCGTCTTGAGGAAATGCCCGGTGAAGAAGGATACCCCGCTTATCTCGGCAGCCGTCTTGCGCAGTTCTATGAACGCGCGGGTTCGGTAATCTCGCTCGGCTCAGATGAAAGAACAGGCGCTCTTTCGGTAATCGGCGCCGTTTCGCCTCCCGGCGGTGATATTTCGGAACCCGTCTCGCAGGCGACGCTGAGAATCGTCAAAGTTTTCTGGGGACTTGACTCCGCTCTTGCATACAAACGTCATTTCCCCGCAATCAACTGGCTTACAAGCTATTCTCTTTATGCCGATACTCTCGGAGAATGGTTTAACACAAATGTCAATTCCGATTGGACAAATCTGCGCGCAAGACTTATGAAAATTTTGAGCGAAGAAGCGGCTCTTGATGAAATTGTCAAACTTGTCGGTATGGACGCTCTTTCAGCTCCCGACAGGCTTAAAATGGAAGCCGCAAGGTCAATCCGCGAGGACTTCCTTCATCAGCTCGCTTTCCACGAGGTTGACACCTACACTTCACTTCGCAAACAGTTTATTATGATGTCTCTTATTCTTGAATATTATGACTGTGCCGTCTCGGCTCTTGACAACGGAGCGGATATTGAAAAGCTTATATCTGTTCCCGTTCGCGAAGCAATAGGCAGATTCAAATATATTCACGAAGACAACATTGAAGAGGAATACACAAAAATCAGCCTTGATATTAAAAACGAAATCAAAGAAGTTATAGACAGCAAGGAGGAATATTGATGCCGAAAGAATACAGAACAATTCAGGAAGTATCGGGTCCTCTTATGCTCGTGCGCGAGGTTGAGGGCGTTTCATATAACGAACTCGGCGAGATTGAACTTGCAAACGGCGAAACAAGAAGATGCCGTGTTCTAGAACTCAACGGAACAGACGCTCTTGTTCAGTTGTTTGAAGCATCCACCGGTATCAACCTTGAAGAAAGCAAGGTCCGTTTTTCAGGCAGACAGATGGAGCTCGGCCTTTCACTCGATATGTTGGGCAGAGTTTTTGACGGTCTCGGAAGACCTATCGACGGCGGTCCCGAGATTATTCCCGAGAAGCGTGCCGATGTCAACGGCGTCCCCATGAATCCCGCCGCAAGAAGCTATCCTCAGGAATTCATACAGACAGGTGTTTCAGCCATTGACGGTCTTAACACTCTTGTAAGAGGTCAGAAACTGCCGATTTTCTCAGCCTCAGGTCTTCCGCACGCTCAACTGGCGGCGCAGATAGCGAAGCAGGCGAAAGTTCTCGGCGCAAATGAACAGTTTGCCGTTGTTTTCGGCGCTATGGGTATCACTTTTGAAGAATCCAACTACTTTGTCGAAAGCTTCCGTGAAACAGGCGCAATTGACAGAACTGTTATGTTCTCAAATCTAGCAAACGACCCCGCTATCGAAAGAATCGCGACGCCGAAAATGGCTCTTACAGCCGCCGAATATCTCGCATTTGACAAGGGTATGCATGTTCTTGTTATTCTTACAGACATAACGAACTACGCAGATGCTCTTCGTGAGGTTTCGGCAGCGAGAAAAGAGGTTCCAGGCAGACGCGGTTACCCCGGATATATGTACACCGACCTTGCGTCTATATATGAAAGAGCGGGCCGTCAGCGCGGCAAGAACGGCAGTATCACGATGATACCCATTCTCACAATGCCCGAAGATGACAAAACGCACCCCATTCCAGACCTTACCGGTTACATTACCGAGGGCCAGATTATTCTCAGCCGTGAACTTTACAGAAAAAGCGTAAATCCGCCTATCGATGTTCTTCCGTCGCTTTCGCGTCTTAAAGATAAAGGCATCGGCGAAGGCAAAACCAGAAAAGACCACTCCAACACAATGAATCAGCTTTTCTCCGCTTACGCGAGAGGCAAAGACGCGAAGGAACTTATGGTTATTCTCGGTGAAGCCGCTTTGACGGATATCGACAAACTGTATGCCAAATTTGCCGATGAATTTGAAAACAAATATGTTTCACAGGGCTTTGAAACAAACCGCTCTATTGAAGAGACCCTCGACCTCGGCTGGCAGCTTCTCAAAATACTGCCCAGAAGCGAGCTGAAGCGAATCAGCGACGAACTTCTTGAAAAGTATTACGATACATAAAAGGTGTTGAATTATGGCTGTTCTTAATGTCAATCCGACACGAATGGAATTAACCAACCTCAAAAGAAAACTCACTACAGCCCGACGCGGCCACAAGCTGCTGAAAGACAAACGCGATGAGCTTATGCGCCGTTTTCTGGACCTTGTCAGAGAAAACAAAGCATTGCGCATTGAGGTTGAGGAGGATATCCGCAAGGCGAATATTGCCATGGAAACGGCGAGAAGCACAATGAATGACAAAGCGCTTGATGTTGCTTTGATGCTGCCTACCCAGGAAATGAGCCTTGATATTTCCGAAAAAAATGTTATGAGCGTCCTTATTCCCGTTTTTGATATAAATCTCCGCACCGCAAATGAAAATGATATTTATTCATACGGTTTCGCATTGACACCCGGTGAACTTGACGACGCCGTCAAGGCTTTTTCCGATGTAATGCCCAAACTGCTCAAACTTGCGGAGGTTGAAAAATCCTGCCAGCTTATGGCTTCGGAGATTGAAAAAACCAGAAGAAGAGTAAACGCGCTTGAACATGTTATGATTCCTCAGTACGAAGAAACCATTCGTTATATAACAATGAAACTTGACGAGAATGAAAGAAGCACCACAACCAGACTTATGAAAGTCAAGGATATGATGCTCGCTCAGGCGCATAATTATAACTGATTAAATATTTAATGCGAATCTTTTACGGTTCGCATTATTTTTTTCTTGAATTATTTAAAAGAGTTTGATAGTATTCAATTAAGGAGTTGGTTGCAGTGAAAAAGATAATATCCGTATTACTTGTTTTCGCTTTATTGTTCTGCTGTTCATCGGTCGGTTTTTCCGCCGAAAGCAGCAACGAATACTATCCTGTAATAATCGTTCCGGGTTACGGCGGCTCGGCTTTGATGAAAACAAATGACGATATGACTCAGGAACAGGTCTGGAGCGTTGACGGAGACGAGATTCTGTCAATTGTTCTGTCGAAAATCGTTCAGATAGGCATCGGCTTCGGAGCGCTTACTGTCGGAAACGCGAAATATCTTGCGGATGTAGTAGGCAAAGAAACCGTCAAATATCTTGAAGATGTCAGATGCAATCCCGACGGAAGCAGCAAATATAATGTGACAACCAAATATAAAACAGCGGAAGAGTCCAGCCGTGAAGCGATATATAAAGAATACGGCAATTATGAAGATTATCAGTTTGAAAAAGAATTCAGCGCCTTTTTCGCCGAAAAAATAGGTTCCGACAGAGTCTTTAACTTCAACCACGATTTCAGAAACGGCGCCGTGAAATGCGCCGAAAACCTTGACGCGTATATTCAGGAAGTAAAACAACTGACAGGCTCGGATAAAGTAAATATATACTCTATCAGTCACGGCGGTCAGGTAACCGGAACTTATCTGACAATTTACGGTGAGAAACGGGATGTAAATAAAGCGATAATGACCGTTCCCGCTCTCTGCGGCTCTTCAACTCTTTATGATTTGTTTTCAAAAAACATTAAATTTGACGAACTGAATCTTTTATACTTCATTGAAAACGGAACTATCAACGAAACCGACCTGCACTGGCTTGTTGAGGCCCAGCAATTGGGTTTTCTTGACAAGGTTTTCAACGAACTTGTTCCTTATCTTTTCGATGTCGCAGGCTACTGGGGCAGCGTATGGGACTTTATGCCTCCCGATATTTACGATGAAATGAAGGAAAAATGGCTCGATCCCGTTGCCAGCGCCGAAATAATCAAAAACAGCGATTATATGCACTACGAGATAATGCCGCAGTTTTATTCATCATTTCAGAAATGCAATGATGAATACGGTATGCAGGTTTCGATTATCGCGGGTGTGGATATAAACACAACAACAGGCTGTCCTATCAATTCAGACGGAATAATATTCACAAAAGGCTCAACAGGAGCAACCTGCGCCGATTACGGCAAAAGATTTTCCGACAGTTACACTCAGGTTAATCCATGCGGCGGAAAGAACAAGATTTCCCCTTCAAGGAGCATCGACGCCTCAACCTCATATCTTCCCGACAACACTTGGTTTATGTCGGGAATGTTCCACGGTATGATGGTATGGGAAGACTTCGGCAAAGACCTTATAAACAAACTGATGCTTACCGATGAAATAAAGGATGTTTATTCCGACCCCGAATTCCCGCAGTTTCACACATCAACAAATCCTTCTTATTCGGTATTCGCTCAGTTTGACAAAAGTCCCGAGGGTTTTCTGTCAGAAGATGACACAACGCTGATTGTAAGCAATCTTACAAAACAGGATTACGACCTGTATGTTCTGAATATTGAATCAAAAGGAATCGATCTTGATTTTGACCTGCCTGAATTGAACAAGCCAATTAAAGAAAATGAAAAAATCAATGTTCAGTTCAGCGGCGATTTATCATCCGCCAAATCAAAAGTAATTGAAATAGCAATTACTTACGCTGTCAAAGGAACATATACTCCGCTCGGTCAGAGAGTTCTGTATTTTACCGTTTCGGATTATAACGGCGCCGCGGATGACGCATCGCAATTAAAGGAACTTGAAAATGATTTCGGAATTTTCACTTCTTTGTTGTCAGGTTTGATTTCAAGGATTTTATCATTGTTTAAACCGATTGTTAAGTTATTTAAATCATTATAATAATATACCGCTCAACTCAGCATATGCAGGTTGAGCGGTATTTTTCATTCTGTCGCTTTACGGAACCTGTCAATTCCTTCTTCAAGCGTAAAGTCTTTACTGAATATTCCCGATGAGCCGACTACAAACATATTTGCGCCTGCTTTTTTCATTTTTACGGCGTTTTCAAAGCTGACATTGCCGTCAACCTCAATTTCAACACCTGTATATCCACTGCTGTCAAGAAAAGCCCTTGTTTCTTCAATCTTTTTTAATGTGGAAGGTATGAGCTTCTGACCGGCGTAACCGGGATTTACTGTCATAATCAGAACAGCGTCAATATCATCAAGAACATTTTCAATCATACACAGAGGTGTCGCGGGGTTGAGCGCCGCCATTGCTTTTGCGCGTTTATCCTTTATTCTTGCGAGAGCCCTGTGAAGATGGTTTGTGCTTTCTATATGAACAGACACATAATCATTTTCACCTATCGGAAACCAGTCAGTTTTATCCTCGGGTCTGTCAATCATAAGGTGAATGTCAAGAGGTATATCCGTTCTTTCCTTAAGTAAACGGCAGTAATCCGTTCCGAGAGTAAAATTAGGCACAAAACTGCCGTCCATGACATCAATATGCAAATAATCTATTTTGTTTTTTTCAAATACTGAAATAACATTTTGGAGGTCAAAAATATCTGCGCACATCATTGACGGACATATTTCAGTTTTCATCTTTTTTCACCTCATTGATATTTATATTAAGTAACACAATCGACAGAACAATAAGAAAAACACCGGTTATTTTTAAAACGCTGTGGCTTTCATTTAAAAACACCATTCCGATAACCGCGCCGACAAGCGGCTCAACGGCGACAAGAATCGCCGCTTTACCCGATTCAAGATTTTCAAGCCCTTTGGTATAGAAAAAATACGGCAGAACCGTTGAAACAATACCTATACCGAGACACCATAAAACCGCCTGAGGATTATGAACCGCAGTTGTAACCGTTTCAACGGGTTTAGATATGAACAAGTCGCCGATAAGACCGAATATGAAAGTCCAGGCAGTTACAGTATAAGTGCTGTATTTTTTAAGCGCGTATTTCCCGAATATTGAATAAAGAGCGTAGAACAATCCCGAGGCTACTCCGGTCAGAATAATAAACGGCCGGACTTTGACGCCTCCGAGTAATCCCGCCGTTAAAACACAGCCCGAAAATGAAAGAATCAGCGCAATAATTTTTATAATTGTTATTCTTTCTTTAAAAAGCAAGGCGGAAATAAGAACCACGAAGACAGGCGATGTGTAAAGAAGAACAACCGCGAGAGACGCCTCGCTTTGAATAATTGTGTAAAAATAGCAGATATTGAAAAGCGAAACGCTTATAATCCCTGTTCCGATAAACATCCAGATATCTTTGATGTTTATTTTCAGCAGCGACCTGTCTTTTATCAGAATAAACAATGTAAACAAAACAGAGGCAATAACCATTCTGATAAAAGCAATCTGTATTGAGTCAAAGCCGAATCCGGCAAGTTTTTTAATGAATATTCCGATTAATCCCCACAGCACGCCCGCGAGAATAACCGAAAAAACAGCGTTATATTTTTTCAAAGCTTTTTGCAGAAAACTGCGCCTTTCTTTTAATTGTCAAGCATATCGGAAATTGATGATTTAGGGTTCTGCGAATGTATTTTTTCTATCAGTTCGCTGATTTTTTTATTTGCGATGTCGATGTCATCACCGAATTCATCAGCGCTTTTTCTCAGCACGCCGAAACGCACTGCGGAAAGCTGAATAAGAGCGTCGGATGTCACAATGGTTACCTGATCGTTTTTGCCGATTTGTGAAACAAGTTTTTCAATATAAACATCGGCTAGCTCGCGCTCTTTTGTATAAACAACGTGAATGTTGTTGAAATCAAACTTTTCGCCCTGATTGCCGGGGACTTTGTATGCGTCGAAAACAAGCACAATACTAATTTTTGTAAAAGCGCTGTAATTGCTTAAAATGTGCATCAACGCTTCTCTCGCGGAAGAAAGATCCGTTTCCGCGATTTCTTTCAATTCATCCCACGCGAAAATAACATTGTAGCCGTCAACAATAAGCCACTTCTTTCTTTCCTGTAAAACGGAATCGCTTTTCGCTTGAACGGGCTTTTCGGACGCGCTTTTATATAATTCATATTTTACTTCACCGAACTCGTGTTTCATAATCGCTTCAAGTTCTTTGTCGTCAATATGAAAATTTCTTTTATTCACAACAGGCTGCTCAATACTGTCTTTTTTAAGCGAATAACCTATGTGCATATATTCGGGAACATCTCTCCATCTGACATTGAAGCCCGCGCCGTGAGCGCAGAAAACAGAGTCGGGTGTATTCTCTATATCGGCTTCGGGATTATAACCCTTTTCTTCAATGACTTTTTCGGAATTATGGCACAAATCATATCCGCAGAATTCAAGAGAAAGTCTGCCTTTACCCGATGTATATGAAGCGACCTCGGTCATATATCCGTTCATTTCCGAAACAGGCGCTCTGCCGCTTAAAACAGCATAGCCGCCGTCTTCTTCGGGAGTCTCAAACGAGCCGTGCATAAGATGTATGTCGTTTATAGCCCTTCCGAGATTGTCATAAGGAACATCAAGTCTGAACGAATAATACGGCTCAAGCAGCAGGGATTTTGCGTTCATAAGCCCCTGCCTGACCGCGCGGTATGTCGCCTGCCTGAAATCGCCGCCTTCGGTATGTTTGAGATGCGCTCTGCCTGAAACAAGCGTTATTCTGACATCGGTCAGTTCCGAACCTGTCAGAACACCCAAATGCTGTTTTTCCGCAAGATGAGTAAGAATCAGCCGTTGCCAGTTTCTGTCAAGATAATCCTCACTGCAAACCGTCGCGAATTTAACTCCGCTGCCCCTTTTCAGAGGCTCGATAACAAGGTGAACTTCCGCGTAATGGCGCAGAGGCTCATAATGCCCGACGCCTTCAACCGCCGATTCAATCGTTTCTTTATACTGTATATTCCCCTCGCCTATTTCGATTTCGACACCGAAGCGGTCAAATACAACATTTTTTAAAATCTCCGCCTGAATTTTTCCCATCAGGCTAGCCTGAATTTCGCCGTTTACGCTGTCCCATCTTATTTTCAGCTGCGGATCCTCTTCCTCAAGCAGTTTGATTTTCGGTATAAACGCTGCGGCGTCAACGCCCTCGGGAAGTAT
>CADAER010000057.1 GCA_902787025.1 Oscillospiraceae bacterium
GGATGATATGGACTTTCTTTGACCTCATTGACGGGAATGAGATTCACATGGCAGAGCATACCCCTGAGATTTTTCGCGAGAGCGAGAGCGCACTCGTCTGTGTCGTTTATTCCCGAAAGCATAGCGTATTCGAAAGATATGCGCCGTGATGTTTCACCGGCATACTCTCTGCAGGCTTTCAGAAGTTCGTCAATATGATATTTATTGTTGACGGGCATTATTCTGCTTCGCATATCATCAAAAGGAGCGTGAAGCGAAATTGAAAGTGTGAGCCCGAGATGTTTCTGCATAAGATCATATATGCGCGGAACGATACCGCAGGTTGAAAGCGAAATGTTGCGCATTGAGATATTGTGACCTTCCACGCTTGTCACAAGCTCGAGAAAACGCATTACATTTTCGTAATTGTCAAGAGGCTCGCCCATACCCATAAGAACAATGTGGGAGACGGTAATGCCCAGGTCTTTTTCGGCGGTGTAAATCTCGCTGACTATTTCGCCGGGCAAAAGATTTCTGCGGAAGCCTCCGACCGTTGAGGCGCAGAAGGAACAGCCCATTTTGCAACCAGCCTGGGTTGAAACACAGACTGTGTAGCCGTATTTGTATTTCATCACTACGCTTTCGACAAGCTCGCCGTCAAAAAGCTCAAAAAGGTATTTTACGGTGGAATCCTTCGCGGATATCTGTCTGCGTTTAACAGCGCAACCGTGTAAAGGATATTTTTCCTCAAGCGTAGCGATAAGTGTTTTGGGGATATTCGTCATTTCGGAATAAGACGAAACCCTGTTTTTATGAAGCCACGCAAAAATCTGTTTCGCGCGGTATGAAGGCTGACCGAGTTCTTTTAAAACCGTTTCGATTTCGGGCGTCAGCATTGATTTTATATCATCAGTCATCTTGTTACCCCCGCTTCTGAAATGCGGCGATAAAGAAGCCGTCCGTGCCGTTTACATGAGGCATAAGAGTAAGGAAATCGCCCTGCCTGTATCCTTCAGTTTCAGGCAATACGGGAACGGAGGTGAATTCGCGACATTCATTCAAGAATCTGCTGCAAACCTCTTCGTTTTCCGCGGGATTCAGGGTGCAGGTTGAATAAATGAGCCTGCCGTCATCTTTGAGGTATCGTCTGGCGTTGCAGAGAATGCTGAATTGCAGTTCGGGTAAAGATGATATCTCCTCTTCCGTCTTAAAGCGGATTTCGGGCTTTCTGCCGATAATACCGAGGCCTGAGCATGGAACATCGCAAAGAACTTTATCCGCCTTGCCGTAATTCTCGTTGAATACGGCGGCATCCGAAAGAAATGGTTTGACATTGGGGAGGCAGAGCCGTTTTGCTCCGTTTCTGATAAGTTCAACTCTCGACTGGTAAATGTCGAATGCGTTTACAATGCCCTCGCCGTTCATTCTTTCCGCCGCGGTGAATGCTTTGCCGCCCGGGGCGGAACAAAGGTCGAACACCGTTTCGCCCGGCTTCGGATCAAGCGCCTTTACGCAAAGCTGAGAGGCGAAATCCTGAACATGAAAGAGGCCTTCTTTATATGCGACAAGCTTTTCAACGGATCCCTGCTTTTCAAGAACAAGCGAGTTTTCGACAATATCCGATGTGGATGCCGTTACGCCTTCGTTTCCGAGAACGGAAACAAGGTCGTCAACCGTTGAGTTCACCGTATTGACGCGCAGAACAATCCTTGACGGTTCGAGAACCTTTGCCGCTATGCCGACGGCGTTTTCATATCCGTAGGAATCAATCCACAGTTTTAATATCCATTTCGGTATTGAATAGAGAACCTCGAGTCTTTCCGGAGAGGTTTCATCGCCTTCGGGCAGAACAAAACCGTTCTGCGCCACCTTTCGCAAAACGGCGTTTACAAGCGCCGCGGCAAAGGCGGATTTATTCTCTTTGGCGAGCTTGACGCTCTCATTTACTGCGGCGCTTTCGGGGACTTTATCCATAAATAAAATCTGATAAGCGCCCATACGCAGGACGGCGAGAAGTTCGGGTTTGAGTTTTTTTAAAGGCTGGGTAAGATAAAGGGAGAGATTGTAATCGACAGAGATACGGCGCTCCGTTGTGCCGTAAACGAGGGCGCTGACAAAGGCGCTGTCTCTTGAATCCAGCTCCGCGTTTCCCGACAGCAAACTGTCAACCGCGAGGTTGGAATAGGCACCGTCTTTCTGTATTTTGAGTAAGATTTCAAACGCCGTCTGTCTTGCCGATTTCATAAAAATCCCCGATTGTTTATTTTCTGTTATTAAAGCGTAAAAACAGTCTCAGAAGGTTTGCGAGCGACACCGCAAGTGAGGCTACATAAGTCATCGCGGCGGCTGAAAGGACTTTTCTTGCTGATTGTATTTCGTCTTCATACAAGAGCCCCTGCTCTTCAATGGCTTTAATCGCCCTGTTGCTTGCGTTGAATTCCACGGGAAGGGTTACGAACTGGAAAATCGCGATAAGGGAATAGAGCATAAGACCTATTGAAACAAGAGGGTGAAAGCCGAGAAAATAACCTATCAGCGCGAGGGGTATTCCCAGATATGAGCCTATGTTCGTAACGGGAACAAGAGCGGAACGGACTTTAATCGGATAATAATCGGTTGAGTGCTGAATAGCGTGGCCGACCTCGTGACAGGCTACGCCGACAGCCGCTATGGAACTGCCCGAAAAGTTTGCCTGAGAAAGACTGAGAACCTTTGTTTTGGGGTTGTAGTTGTCTGTAAGATTGCCTGCGATGGGGCGAATTGTTACATCATTTATGCCGTAATATGAAAGCACCTGCTGCGCGGCCTGCGCTCCGGTAAGCCCTCTGACATTGCGGACCTGACTGAATTTTTTATATGTTGATTTGACTTTGAACTGCGCGACAAACGCGAGAATCATCGCGGGAATAACAAGTATCAAATAATACCAGTCCATATACAGTAATCCCATAACAAAACCTCCTTAAATAACCGAATTCTTTTCTATCGGATTGCCTCTAAGATAATCGGAGGCGCTCATTGCTTTTTTGCCTTCCGCCTGAAGGATAAGTATTTCAACCGCTCCGCTTTCGCACGCGATAATGAGTCTGCCGTCGGAGTCGATTACCTGACCGGGTTTACCGCTTAAATGCGGGTGTTTAACGCTTTTTATGAGCTTAATCTTTTTGCCGTTAATGTAAGTGACAGCGCAGGGCCAGGAATACAGCCCTCTTATTTTATTGTGGACAGTGCCGCAATCGGTGTTCCAGTCAACAACGCTTATTTCCTTTGAAAGCAGCGGCGCGTAGGTTGATTCTGAATCATTCTGCTTAACGGGAGTCAATGTGTCCGCCTTGAGTTCGTCAAGGGTTTTTTCGAGAACATCGGGGGCAAGCAAGGAGAGTCTGTCCCACAGCTCTTCGGATGTTTCGTTTTCGCCTATTTTAACCTTTGAAGTCAGCAGGATATCGCCTGTGTCAAGCCCAGCGTTCATCTGCATTGATGTAACGCCCGTTTCTTCAAGACCGTTTATTACAGCCCACTGAATCGGTGCCGCTCCCCTCAGTTCGGGGAGAAGTGACGCGTGAATATTGATGCAGCCGTGCTGCGGTAAATCGAGAACTCTCTGCGGCAGGATTTTGCCGTATGCAACAACAACTATCAGTTCAGGCGCAAGTTCTTTCAGTATTTCAAAACTCTCATCCGTTTTTAATGTTGAGGGCTGATAAACGGGGATGCCGAGTTCGAGTGCTTTTTCTTTTACGGGAGGGGCAGTTAAAACCATTTTTCTGCCCTGCGGTTTGTCGGGCTGGCAGAAGACGGCGCATACATCGTTTCCCGTGTCATATAATCTTTGCAGGCAGGGCACAGCGAAATCGGGAGTGCCCATAAATACAATTTTCATATCTGCTCCTTATTCCTGTTCGAGCATTTCTTTCGGGGCGAGTCTCTGTGTGAACAGCACGCCGTCGAGATGGTCTGTTTCATGGCAGAAGCAGCGTGCTTTGAGTCCGTCCGCTTTATAGACATGCCATTTGCCGTTTCTGTCCTGCGCTTTGAGTTTTACCGTCTCGGGACGGAGAGTGACTCCGCTCTCACCCGGAAGCGAGAGACAGCCTTCTTCTTCAAGCTGCTGACCTTCGCGCTCGGTTATTTCGGGATTTATGAGTTCAAGATAACCGTCTCCGCAGTCTATTACCACTATTCTTCTAAGGATGCCGACCTGCACGGCGGCAAGACCGACGCCGTTTGCCGAATACATAGTCTGCTTCATATCATCAAGCAGAGTGTGGAGCCTGTCGTCGAATTTTTCGACAGGCCGGGATTTTTTACTTAAAATCGGATCGCCGACTTTGACTATATTTCTTAACGCCATAGTTTCACCTTTATTTATATTATTGATTCCGGATTCATATCCGCCGTGACTGTAACCGAAGAAAACTCGGATTTTGTTCCGAAATCGATAAGAATTTTCGAAATCATTTCCCGCATATTGCGGTTATTGTGACATTTGATAATCAATCTGTAACGGTATTTATTGCTTATTTTTGAAACCCTTGCGGGACGGGGACCGAGACAGATCAGTTTTTCGCTTTTATATTCGCCGCTTGTGAAATCCATAACCATATTGAGAGCCTGATGCGACGCGGCTTTGACTTTTATTTCGTTTTCGCCTGTGAAAGCGAGGACGCATATATCGCAGTAAGGCGGATAAATCAATGATTTACGGATTCTTATTTCAGTTTTGAAAAACTCCTCATAATCCTGTTTCGCGGCAAGGCGGATTATGCTGTTTTCGGGTGTGATGGTCTGAATCACAGCCCTGCCCTTGTTTTCTCCCCTGCCCGATCTGCCGACAACCTGGGTAAGCAGGGAAAAGGTTTTTTCAAGGCTGCGGAAATCGTCGTTGTAAAGCTGCTGGTCAACGGATATTACGCCGACAAGGGTAACATTGCTGAAATCCAGCCCTTTTGCGACCATCTGGGTGCCGACCATAATATCATATTCGCCGTCACCGAATTGTTTTAACATCTGCCTGTGGGAATCCTTGCCCGTTGTGGTGTCGGTATCCATACGAAGAATTTTCGCTTCGGGAAGGAGTTTTGAAAGGTCATCTTCAATTTTCTGAGTTCCGAAACCCGAATAGCGCACGCTCTTTTCGCCGCACTCGGGACATTCGGTGCGAAAGTCTTCGGAATAGCCGCAATAGTGGCACATAAGGCGGTTGTTCGCGTGGTGATAGGTCATTGATATTGAGCAGTAAGGACAGGTTATGACATGACCGCAGGAGTTACAGGCGACAAATGTATTGAAGCCTCTGCGGTTAATAAGCAGAATCGATTGCCTTTTGTTTTCAAAATTGCTTTTCAGTTCATCAAAAAGCTTCTGACTTACGGCGGTTGAGCCTTCCGCTTTTTGTTCGTGAAGCATATCGACCGTTATGACATCGGGCAGTTCCGCGCTGCCGTAACGGGTGCCGAGGGTTTGCAGAGAATATCTGCCGTTTACGGCGTTCGCGTAGCTTTCAACGCTCGGAGTGGCGGATGCGAGGAGCAGAAGACAGTTGTTTTTTGAAACTCTGAATTTCGCGACCTCTTTTGCGGAATAACGGGGGCTCTGCTCCGATTTATAGGTGTGTTCCTGCTCTTCATCGATAATGACAAGACCGATGTTTTCGAGCGGAGCGAACACGGCGCTTCTTGTGCCGACGACAATTGTCGCTTCGCCTCTTTTGGTGCGTTTCCACTCGTCAAGTTTTTCGCCTGCCGAAAGCGCGCTGTGAAAAAGCGCGACCTTTTTGCCGTATCGTCTGCTGAACCGCTTCATTGTCTGCGGAGTCAGCGCTATTTCGGGCACCATAACTATTACGGATTTGCCGTCTGCGACCGCTTTGTCTATCGCTTTTAGATAGACAAGTGTTTTGCCGCTGCCCGTTACGCCGTAGAGAAGGCAGACCTCGGGTTTGCCCGCGTCCATAAGTTTTTCGATATTGCCGAACGCTTTTTGCTGAATATCCGAAAGGTCGATTTCGGTTTCGTCAGCCTCATCGTAATCATATTTCGGAGTGCGGAGAGTTTCAAACTCAACCCAATGAGCCGCTCCGCTTTTTACAAGTGCCGCGGGTACTGCGGGAGTGACTCCCGTGAAATAGCAAATCTCTTTGACGCTGGCACAGCCGACATCCGTCAGGAACTCGACAACGCTCTTCTGCTTGGGTGTTATTCTGACATCTTCGGGCATTTCCTCATTGAGAGAAAGCATACGCACGGACGCGTCGCCGACTTTTCTTACGGCATCCATATTGCAGAAAAGAGCGCCTTTTTTAACAAGGTCGTCTGGTGTTTTGCAGTCGGACGAAAGACCGAGCGCTTTTAAAACGGCATCCCGTTTCACATAGCCGGATTTTGAGGCTACATAGTTGTAAACCTCCGCTTCGGAAGGTGTGAGATTCTGCACTGCTTCCTTGTTGCCGGCATCTGTGTATGACAGCACCATACGGTGGTTTATGCCTGCGGGAAGAATCGCCTTCGCGGCTTCGTAAAGCGTGCAGAAGGTGCGGTCTTTGAGCCAGGAAACCATTTCGAGCATTTCCGCGTTGAGCAGCGGTTCTTCGTCGAGAACGGCGCTGATTTTTTTTAGACCTTTGCGATTTTCGCCTTCAAAAACGGTAAGAATAATACCGAGCCTTTTCTTACTGCCTTTTCCGAAAGGAACGGTCACACGAACTCCGGGAACCGCTTTTTGCTCAAGATCGGCGGTGATTATATAATCAAACGCTTTATCAAAGCTGAATGCGGCGTTTTCAACCGCAACACCTGCGAGCTTCATCGGGTTCACCGTTCGTTCCTTTCAGTAAGATTCAGATATTTCTGATTTCCTCGGGTTCTACGATAACATAGTCGCCGTTGATGATTTCCTCAATAGCGAGACTTACGGGCTTTTCCGTAAGGAGTTCCTTGTTTTCCTCCGCCTCTTCGGAAATGGCTCTTGCTCTTTTCGCGGTTGCGGTAACAAGAGAATAACGGCTGAGGTGGTTCTTGAGAACTTTTCTTAAATCGGGATTAATCATAATTCATTACCTCTCTGATTTTGTTTCTGTTGCGTGATGTTTTAAATTCCTCGGCGGCGATAATACTTACGACATCGCCGACCGCCTTTTTCAAATCGTCATTGATTACGACATAATCGTATTCAAGAGAACGCTTCATTTCCTCTTTTGCAATAAGAAGCCTCTGTCTGATGCTTTCCTCGTCGTCGCTGCATCTGCCTCGAAGCCTTTCTTCGAGAACGGAGAGAGAAGGAGGAAGAATGAAGATGCTGACGCAGTCGGGATAGAGTTTACGGATTTTTTCGGCGCCCTGCACTTCTATTTTGAGGATGACGTTTCTGCCTTTGTTAAGCATATCGTCAACCGGGGCCTTCGGTGTTCCGTAGAGATTGCCGCCGTATTCCGCAAATTCAAGGAATGCGTCTTCGTTGAGTTTTCTCTCAAAATACTCGCGGGTTACAAAATAGTAGTTCAGCCCGTTTTCCTCTCCGTCGCGCATTGTTCTTGTTGTGAGCGAAATGGAGACGTTTATGTTTTCATTTTCATTGTTGACATAGTCAAGCACTGTATCTTTACCCACGCCGGAAGGACCGGAGAGGATAATAAGCAGACCTTTGTCAGGCATTTTCTTCACCGTCCTGTATTTCTTCGTCTTCTTCAGTTTCGTTGAGCCTGTTGGCAACGGTTTCACTCTGAAGATAGGTAAGCACAACATGGTCACTGTCGGTTATGATAACAGCCCTTGTTCTTCTGCCGTGCGTTGCGTCTATCAAAGCGCCCCTCTCCTTGCAATCCTGAATCATCCTTTTTACGGGAGCGGAATCGGGGCTGACTACGGCAACGATACGGCTTGAATTGATAAGGTTGCCGAAGCCGATATTAATCAGTTTCATTTTTCAAGACTCCGTTTATTCGATATTCTGGATCTGCTCGCGGATTTTTTCGATTTCCGCCTTTATGTCAACCACCTTGCGGGCAAGTTCGACATCCTGGCATTTTGAGCCTATTGTGTTGGCCTCGCGGTTAAGCTCCTGGACGAGGAAATCCATCTTCTTGCCGATGGGACCGTCACTTTCGAGAAACGACCTTAACTGGGAAATATGACTTCTCAGGCGGACGGTTTCTTCTGCCACGGCAACTTTATCGGCAAAAATCGCGGCTTCGGTGAGTATGCGCTGTTCGTCAACTGTTGAGTCGCCGAGAAGTTCTTTAAGCCTTGCGAGAAGTTTTTCGTTATATTCTTTAACGGTCTCGGGTGAGCGTTCTTCAATGAATTCAACGCTTCCGATTATCGCGTCAAGTCTTGACGAAACATCTTCTTTAAGTTTCGCGCCTTCTCTTTCACGCATAGCGGTGAAATTGGCGAGCGCCGTTTGTGCTACCGTGCATACGGCAGCCCATATTCTTTCCTCATCTGCTTCCTGCTTGCGGATTGAAAAAACATCGGGAACCTTCGAAAGGGATGAAACGGTTATATCGTTTGGTAAGTTGTATTGCGCGCTGAGTTCCTCATAAGCCTGCATATAACTCTTGACGAGGGGATGATTGACGGTAATCAGGGCATCCGCTTCCTCAACGGATTCAATCATTACCGAACATTCCACCTTGCCTCTTGAAATCGTATCGGAAAAAAAGGATTTCAGTTTTTCCTCAAGGAAGTTGTAATTTCTCGCAAGCCTTGTGTTGAACTCAAAATAGCGGTGATTTACGCTCTTTATTTCAAGCGTAATATTAAAGCCATCGACGGTTTGCTGTGAACGGCCGTAGCCGGTCATACTTCTTAACATTTAAAAAACTCCATTTTTTTATTTGCAACGGCAGCAGTTTCCGGTCAAAGCGTCGGGTATGTCGCATACGAGCATTCCGTTTTCATCCTCAAAGCCGAGCATACGCAGAACAGCGGTCAGCTGTGCGCCCGCTTTTGCGGGATCGGCGTAAGCGGTGTAGGCGTTTCTGTTTGCGCCGAAATTGAGGGCGGAGCGGACAAGACCTTCGGTAACATAAGAATCGTCATCCGCGCCCGTGACGGAAAGCAGAATCAGTTTTGCGCCATCGAGTTTCGACTCGCAGACGGCGTTTGCGTTTTCGCCCGTTGCCGTGTAAGTAAAAACTCCGTTTTCATTGAGTTCGCCGGGAGTAAATTTAATCATTTTCTGCCACCTTGTTTTTTGCGGTTTATACCTGCCTGGGAAAAGAGTTTGTCAACCTCCTGCGCGGTAAGGTCTCTCCAATGCCCCTGAGGAAGCAGACCGAGTTTTACAGATCCGACAGCGGTTCTTTTGAGCCTTGCGACTTCAAGACCGAGTTTCTCGCACATTTTGCGGATTTCACGGTTTCTGCCTTCATATAGGACTATTTCAAGAACCACTCTGTTTTCTTCCTTTGTAAGCAGAGTGACATCGGCAGGCGCGGTCATACGACCGTCAATCTCGACGCCTGTTGCGAGGGTGTCGATTGCATCCTGTGTGACGGGCGGTCTGACGGTGACACGGTAGGTTTTGGAAACATGGCGTGACGGGTGCATCATCGCGTTTGCGAATTCGCCGTCGTTCGTCATAAGAAGAGCGCCTTCGGAATTGCGGTCCAGCCTGCCGACGGGATAAACTCTTTCGGGAATATCCGAAACAAGCTGGGTGACACATCTGCGCCCGAGTTCGTCATCCATTGTGGTGACAAAGCCTCTGGGCTTATGCAGAAGGATATAGCGCAGCGAAGTCTGTCTCTGAACCTTTTTGCCCGAGACGGTTACGGTGTCGTGAACAGGATCCACACTGTCGCCGATTTTCGCTTTTCTGCCGTTTACCTTAACCTCGCCGTTTTCAATCATGGTTTCCGCCTTGCGGCGGGATGCGACTCCCGCTTCAGACAGAAACTTCTGAAGTCTGATTTTTTCGGGCATCAGTTGTTTTCGATATAATCGTCAACCGCGTCGTTGATGACTGTGTCGGTATCGTCGCCCTTGTGGGTAAGCTTTGTGATAACTTCGGACGCCTTGTCAACTACATCGGGAATCATACCGATTGCTCTTTCGACCGAGCCTTCGGACGCATTGAGATATCTGATGGTGACGCTGCCGTCATTGACTACGAGGAAAGCAACGGGAGTGATTGTGATGCCCGCTCCGCCGCCGCCGCCGAAAA
>CADAER010000058.1 GCA_902787025.1 Oscillospiraceae bacterium
TTCCTTCATCGCGGCGGCAGGCGGTGCCTTTGTTGATGCGGGAGAGGCCCGGAAGATTTTAACGCTTATGCTTAACCTCGAAACCGTCGGAGTCATCCCCGCCGGCATTGACGAGGTAACCTTCGGCAGCGCGGACAGAATAAGGCTTGATTCCCCGAAAATCGTCTATATTCTCGGGGCGAATTACAGCGTCTTCCCCGCGATAAAAGAGGAAACAGCGCCCTTTACAGACAAAGACAGACGCGTTCTCAGCGAAAAGGGAATTGAACTCGCGTCGTTCGGCGAATACAAAATGAAAGAGGAGCGTATGATTGCATACAGCGCCTTCTGCACCGCGCGCGAAAAACTGTTTATCAGTTACAATACGGGCGGTTCCGATGAAAGCAGAGAACCCTCGGATGTTGTTGAAAGAACTAGAGATCTTTTCCCGAATCACAGAGAAATCGACTACAACTCAATGCCCGCGCTCGACCTTATCGAGAGCAGACAGACCGCCTTCGAAACGCTCGCGAGGGAGATGCTTTCAGACACCGAACTTTACAGAGCGCTCCGCAAATACTTCAACGGTAAGGAAGATTACTCGGACAAAATCAAGGCCCTTGACCGCGCCCGTTCGGGCAGGCATTTTGAAATTGAGGATAAAGAAACGGCAAAAGAGCTTTTCGGTGAGAATCCCGTTTTCAGCGCCTCCAAGGTCGAGCAATACTACAAGTGTCCGTTCAAATACTTCTGCTGGTATGGCATAGGCATAAACGCCAACAAGCGCGCCGAGATTGACCCCATGCTCAGGGGAACAATCAGCCACTATGTGCTTGAACACCTTTTGAAAAAATATAAGGGCGACAGCCTACTTAAGCTTACAAAAGAGGAAATATTCAACGAAACAGCCGCGATAATCGAGAGCTACCTCAATGAATATATGGGCGGAAGAGAAGGCAAGAGCAAGCGCTTTATGCTGGAAATTGACCGGCTTGCGCGCTCGCTGAGCGATGTCGCAGGACGCCTTGTCGAAGAGTTTTCCGCAAGCGATTTCAGACCTGAGGCGTTCGAACTTAAAATCGGATATCCCCTTGATAAAGAAAGTCTTCCTCCCTATGTCCTGGCGGATGTAAACGGCTCAACCGTAACAATCAACGGCAGTGTTGACAGGGTGGATACAGCCGTTGTCAAAGGGCAGAATTATCTGAGAGTTATCGATTACAAGAATACGGGCAAAGAATTCGAACTGGGCGAAACCGAGTTCGGAATAAATATGCAGATGCTCATTTATCTCTTCGCCATCTGGCAGAATCCCGGCAAAGAATTGGGCAAAATAACTCCCGCGGGTGTTATCTATTATCAGAACAGCGCGTCAATGATTCCTACATACCGCGATGAAACGGAAGAAAAAATAACGGAAGACAAAGCAAAGAAAGCAACCCCGGCAGGTATTGTTCTTGACAGTGTTGACGTAGTCTATGCGATGGATAAAGAGAACAGAAAGCTTTTTATTCCCGCCAAAATTGATGAAGATAAAGGCGGAGTCACAGGAAGTGTCATTTCTCTCAAAGAACTTGAACTGCTGAAAAAACGGGTGGAGAAAAAGGTTCTCGATATGGCAGGTCTCCTGAAGGAAGGCAGAATTGCCCCGTTCCCGTATGATCACGGCAACCGCTGCGCCTGCGATTACTGCGATTTCAAAGCGGTATGCTTCCTGGATAAAGACACCGTGAGAAACAGACCCGCAATCAGAACCCAGAAAGAGATACTTGAAGAACTTGACAGGGAGGCGGAAAACGATGAGTAAGCCCGAATGGACCGAGCAACAGAAAAACGCCATCGAAGCAAAAGGCGGCACACTGCTTGTCAGCGCCGCCGCAGGTTCGGGCAAAACCGCCGTGCTTGTAGAAAGGCTCAAAAGAAAGATTGCCGACAAAGATAATCCCTGCTCCGTCAACAATATTCTCGTTGTGACCTTCACCAACGCGGCAGCCGCGAATATGAAAACCAAAATCGCGAAAAGCATTTCCGAAGCGATAAAGGAAGACCCGGGCAACGCATGGCTCCGCTCTCAGCTCAATCTTCTTCCCTTCGCGAAAATCAGCACAATAGACAAGTTCTGCATAGACCTTGTGCGCGACAATTTTCACAGCCTTGACATTTCGCCCGATTTCAGGCTCATTGACAGCAGCCGCGAGGCAGTGCTTCAGAATGAGGCGATGAACATCGTGCTTGACAATTATGCGGTTTCGTCTCCCGAAGGATACGACCGGATGTCAGAGCTTATCTGCGGTGTGAGAGACGACAGCGAGATTTCCGCGGCGATAAAGAGTATTTACAAAAAATCGCCGACATCCCGTTTGAAAAGACGGTTTGGGGAAAAGCGACCTATAATTACATTGCGAAAGCGCTCCGGCAGTGCGTTGAGTATACGTCGAAGGCTCTCGCGCTTTGCGAGAAAAATCTGCAATACAGCAGCAAACCGTTTGAAACCGTGAAAAACGAAAATGAGTTTTATAAAAAGACACTCAATTCACTTGATACCGTCGGGTGGAAGGAACTGTGTGAAATATGTAAGACTTACACATTTGGCTCTTTACGGTTCGACTGCAAGGATTATCCCAAGGATGATAACGAATATATAAAGGCACTGCGCAATGAGGCGAAAGACACTTTCACCTATCTGAAAGACAAGAAAGTGAAGAATAAGAACGGCCTTTATCTTTTCGGTGAAAATCAGCAGCAGATAGACGAGGATAAAAAAGAAATACTATCCGCTGTCAACTGCCTTGTTTCGATGGTCCGCGATTTTGAAAAGGAATACACCCGTTTAAAAAGAAAAGAAAACTATGTCAATTTCAACGACACCCTTCACAGCGCGATAAAACTTCTCTGCGACAAGGATGAAAACGGCAGAATAATAAAAGATGAAAACGGGAATCCCGTCGCGGGACCTCTCGCGAAAGAACTCGCCGAAGGCTTTGACGAAATCCTTGTTGACGAGTATCAGGATGTCAACGAGGCGCAGGAGCTTCTTTTCAGACTTCTTTCAAAAGACGGAAAGAATCTGTTTATGGTCGGCGATGTGAAACAGAGCATCTACGGCTTCAGGGAGGCCATGCCCGAGCTCTTCCTCAACAAGCAGAAATCCTTCGCGAAATATGACGCGGAAACTTATCCCGCTACCGTTGTTCTCGGCAAGAACTTCCGCTCGGTAAGCGGAATAACCGAAATCATAAACTGCATCTTCTCCCGCGTTATGACGGAAGAAATAGGCGGCCTTGAATATAACGAAGACCATTACCTGTATTATAATGAAAAGGCGCAGACTGAACACGACGAGGCGGACACGGAGCTGCATTTCATCTGCAACGGCGAAGACAGAATAACGGCTGAAATGAACTATATCGCCGATTATATCGAGAGCAATATCGGAACCCTCATCATCAAAGACGATAAAGGCTCAAGACCTGCCCGGGCGGGCGATTTCGCCGTGCTTCTGCGCGCTGTCAGCGACGGCTATGCGGAAAATCTGGCGCAGGTGCTCAAAGAGCGCGGTCTGACCTCTGTTCTTAATGTGGACCGCGATTACTTCGAAGCGCCCGAGGTCCGCTTTATGCTCAGCCTTCTGCGTGTTATTTCCAATCCGCTTGACGAGGTCTCTCTTCTCGCGGTTATGCTCTCGCCCGTTTACGGCTTTACTCCCGACGATGTCGCGCGGATGAAAATCAATTTCAGAAAGAAACTTAAAAGCAAAGAAGCCAAAGGGAAAAAGCTTTTCTATGCCGTGCAGTGCGCGATGAACGGCGGCGATGAAAAAGCGAAGAAGTTTCTTGATGAAATCGAGCGCCTGCGCAACATTTCGTTTACCGTCGGCGCGGAACAGCTTCTGCATATCCTGCTTGATGAGACGGGCTATTTCTCCGTTGTCAGCGTCTTGCCCGACGCGGGCGCGAGAACGGAGAATCTCAAGCTTCTGTGCGATTACGCCGCCCAGTATGAATCAGGCGGCAGAGTCGGTATTACGGGCTTCCTGAGATATATCGAGCGCGCGGAAAAAACCCAAATTTCCGCGAAAGCGCGGGATGAATTGCAGAACGAAAACGCGGTTCGCATTATGACAATACACAAAAGCAAGGGGCTTGAATTCCCTGTGTGTATTCTTGCGAACTGCAAAAAAGAATTCAGCACCACCAGCAAAAAACAGGATATCCGCTTTGCTAGAAACTGCGGTATAGGACTGTATTCCGGCGGCGCCGATTTCGTCAGGTTCAAAAACATTATCCGTATGGCGACAGGCTTTGAAAACGACGAAGCCGAAAGGGCGGAAGAACTGCGAATCATCTATGTCGCGCTCACAAGGGCAAAGGAAAAACTGCTTATTGTCTCCTCGTATAATCCGCCGAAAGAAAAAAAGGACGGAAAAATTACGCCCACACAGTTCAAATACATTGATCTGGCAAGCGGCAGGCAGCTCTCTCCTTACGGGGTGCTCACCGCGGCTCACTCTATTGATGTCATTGCCTCCGCGCTTATGGATCACCCTGATGCCGTTCTGCTCCGGGAAATGCAGAGAGATGTGATTGATCCCCAATATATCGATGTGGATTTCAGCAAAAAGTCAAAGCTGAAAGTGGTCACCGTGGATTATGAACTCACTCGAGAGGAGGAAAGCCCCGGAGAGGAGAAAGAGGAAGACTTATCCGAACTTGTTGATGAAATAAGAAAACGCGCGGAATATGTTTATCCCTATTCCGGTCTTGAAGGCAAAGCGGCGAAAAAAGTCGCCTCCGACTTTGCCGCCGTTCACGAAAGCGGAGAATTCACCGCGACAACCGTTCCCGCGTTCTTGAGCAGGGAAGAGATGTCTCCCGCTCAGATAGGCACAGCCACTCACAAATTTATGCAGCACTGTTCCTTCGAAACAAATGATGTCGAAAGCGAACTCGCCCGCGTCGTTGAGGAGGGACTTATGCAGCAGCGGGAAGCGGACGCGGTTGACAAAGAAAAAATAAAGACCTTCCTTGCCTGCGACCTTGTCCCGAGAATAAAAGCTTCATCGAAGGTTTACCGCGAACAGCGCTTTACCTGCGGAGTCAGGGCGGGGGATGTTTATCCCGACCTCAGAGGCGATGACGCGGAAGAGACCGTCATTGTCGACGGTGTTGCCGACCTTGCGTTTGAAGAAAATGGTTCCCTCGTCATTGTTGACTACAAAACCGACGGCAGAGTCACCGACGATATTCTGCGCGAGCGTTACAGCGGTCAGCTTGAAATTTACGCGAAATGTCTCGGCGAACTGCTGAATATTGATGTAAAAGAGACATTGATTTATTCGTTTTCACTCGGCAAAGTCGTTGAAATTACACAATAGTTTAAAAAAAGTAAAAAAATGCTTGCATTTATAAAAATGTTGTGATAAAATCTTATCCGCATTAAAATCGTATTGATATCGAAAGAGGTGACATAAATGAAGGAAGGTATCCACCCCAACTATCAGCAGACCGAAATCCGCTGCGCATGCGGTGAAGTTATTAAAACAGGTTCAACAAAAGAAAATATCCGTGTAGATATTTGCTCCAAGTGCCATCCGTTCTTCACAGGCAAGCAGAAACTTGTTGACACAGGCGGACGTGTTGACCGCTTCAACAAGCGTTTCAATCTCGGTAAATAATTTTAAAAAGTCGGCGGTGCTATGCACCGCCTTGCTTTTTCAAAAAGAGTTTTTCGAAAAGGGGTGAAAGGGTGCAGTCATATAAAACAATCAGAAAAGCAGCCGAAGCGCAGTTCATCGAAAAGCACTCGCGTTTCATAGGCTACATAGCGCCCGTCACCACTGCCGAAGAGGCAAACGAGTTTATCGCCTCAATAAAATCAAAGCACTGGGACGCCACCCACAATGTGCCGGCTTACATCCTGCGCGAGGGCAATCTGAAACGCTACTCCGACGACGGCGAGCCTCAGGGCACTGCGGGTGTTCCCGTTTTAAGCACGCTTGAAAAGGCGGGGCTTACCGACTGTGTATGTGTTGTCACCCGCTATTTCGGCGGAACGCTTCTCGGCACGGGCGGCCTTGTGCGCGCTTATTCCCACGCCGCGTCAATAGCTGTTGAGGCGGGAGGCGTTGTCACACGCGCCCTTTGCAGAAAGATGAGAATAAAGTGCGATTACGGCTTTTACGGCAAACTTTCGCCGATGATTCTCGAAGCGGGGGGAGTTGTCGAAAACACCTTGTTTGAGGACAGCGTCGTTATCGATTTCTATATTGAATCGTCTCTCGCGGAAAAACTGAACGCCGATATTGTCGAAGCGAGCAACGGAAAATACGCAGCGGAAATCACCGGCGAAGAGTTCGCCGACACAGACTGAAAAAATTTTTTGAAAAATTTTTCCCGATTTTAAAGGAATCGGGAAATTTCTTTCGTATATAGTATTGAAACTCATTTTTTAAGGCGGTGAGATTACGGAGAAAACAATCAGAGAAAAAGTTTGCGAAAGAGAACATAAGATATTATCACCGCTTGCGGCTTTTGCGGATGAGACAAAGGGCAGAGAGACCTTTGAGGAAGAATGCACAATAAGAACGCCTTACCAGCGCGACCGCGACAGAATTATTCACTCCAGCTCCTTCCGCCGTCTCAAACACAAAACGCAGGTCTTTTTGTCTCCCGAAGGCGACTATTACCGCACAAGACTTACCCACACGCTTGAAGTGGCGCAGATTGCGAGAACAATAGCCTGCTCGCTTGAACTCAATGAAGATCTGACGGAAGCGATAGCCCTCGCTCACGACCTCGGACACACCCCCTTCGGTCACGCGGGCGAGAGAGCGCTCAACGAGGTCTGCGAAAACGGCTTCGCCCACTATAAACAGGGCTTGCGCGTTGTTGACAGAATTGAAAAAAGCGGTCAGGGACTCAATCTCACCTGGGAGGTCCGCAACGGCATAGTCACCCATACCTGCGGCGAAAAGGCGGCAACCCTTGAAGGCAGAATAGTTCGTATCGCCGACCGCATCGCGTATATAAATCACGACATTGACGACGCCGCGAACGCCGGCATTATGTGCGAGTTCGATATTCCCCGCCATTTAAGGGATGAACTCGGCCATTCCAAGAGCGAAAGAATAAACACCCTTGTTCTCGATGTAATCGAGCACAGCGGAAACGATATTGTCATGAGCGCGCGGGCGGAGGAGGCTTTTGAGGAACTGCACTCCTTTATGTTCAAAAAGGTTTATACAAATCCCGTGTGCAAAAGCGAGGAGAGCAAGGCGGTCTCGATGCTCCAGCGCCTTTATTCCTATTTCGCCGAAAACAGCGAATCTCTTCCCGACAGTTACAAGAAAATCGCCGAAGAAGACGGCGTGAATACCGCCGCCTGCGACTATATCGCGGGTATGACGGACACCTTTGCCATAAGAGTTTACAAGGAACTTTTCATCCCCGAAGCATGGGTGGAAAAACTCCGCTTTGACAGATTATAATGTCAGACGAAATTATAATGTAAGGCGGTGAAAAAATGGCAATTAATGACAATTTTCTTCGGGAACTCCAGGAACGCACCGACATTGAACAGCTCGTCGGCTCATATGTCGATCTGAAGCGCAGAGGCAAAACCTTTGTCGGCTTATGCCCGTTCCACAACGAAAAAACTCCGTCGTTCACCGTTTATCCCGACAGCAATTCGTTTTACTGCTTCGGCTGCGGAGCGGGCGGAGACGCAATAACATTTATCCGCAGAATCGAAAATCTCGATTATGTTGAGGCGGTAAAATCCGTAGCCCAGGCGGCGGGTATGAAAATGCCAGAAGACGGGTTTGACGACACGCTCTCAAAAAAACGCAACCGCATTCTCTCCGCCAACAGAGAGGCGGCAAAGTTTTTCTATAAAACGCTTTACTCCGAAAACGGCGCAGCGGGTCTTGCCTATTTCAACAAGCGTATGCTTTCGAAAGAGACAATAACCCATTTCGGCCTCGGCTTCGCTCCCGACAGCTGGGATTCATTAAGAAATCATCTGAAATCTCTCGGGTATTCCGATCTGGAATTATACGAGGCAAACCTCATAAAACGCAGCGAGAAAAACGGCAGCGTGCATTATTACGACAACTTCCGCAACCGCGTTATGTTTCCGATTATCGACCTGCGCGGCAATGTTGTCGGTTTCAGCGGCCGTGTGCTTGATGACTCAAAGCCCAAATATGTCAACACGGCTGACACCCTCGTCTATAAAAAAGGCAACGGCATTTTCGCTATGAATTTCGCCAAAAACGCTAATGAGGGCAAGTTCATCATCGTCGAAGGGCAGATGGATGTCATCACTCTTCATCAGGCGGGATTCACCAACGCCATAGCCTGTCTCGGCACCGCGTTCACTCAGGAGCAGGCGAATCTCATTTCGCGCTACGCGGACGAGGTTTATCTGTGCTACGATTCCGACGGGGCGGGGCAGACAGCCACCCGTAAGGCAGTCGCGATTCTCGGCTCCACGGGTCTGCGCATAAAAATCGTAAAACTCACAGGCGGCAAGGACGCCGACGAAATAATCAAACTGCGCGGCAAGGAATATTTCAGGGCGCTGCTTGAAGGCGCGGCGAACAAAATCGAATACGACCTTCTCAACGAGCGCAGCAAATACGACTTGTCAACAGACGACGGCAGCGTGAATTTCCTCAACGCGGCAGCGGATATTCTGGCGGCGACGGGCGAAATAGAAAGAGATATTTACGCCTCGCGTCTCTCGCGCGAAACGGGAGTTTCGAAAGAGGCGATTCTCGCGAAAGTTCAGCACCGCACCGCGGTTGTCAAAAGAAAAGCGGCTGAACAGAAACGCGCGGCGGAAACCAGAATGTTAACCGATTTAAAAGACAAAAACAACCCCGAAAAAGAGAAGAATCTGCGCGCGGCGAGAGCGGAGGAGATTATCATAGCCTCCCTTGCGCGCAACCAGGATTTTTATCCGAAACTCAAAGACAGATTAACTCCCGATTTGTTTATCACCGCGTTCAATCAAAGGATATACACCGTTCTTCTGCAAAAACTCGAAAGCGGAAGCGGCGTTGAACTTAGCTTTTTCGCGGAGAGTTTTACCCCGCAGGAGATGGATTCAATAACAAGAATTTTCCGTCTCGGCGACGAAATCGGCAATACTCCTCAGGAGGTTGAGGATTGCATAAATGTTCTCGAAAAAGAAAAATTAACGGCAAATGTCAAGGCATCCGAACTCAGCGACGAAGACTTTTTAAAATTATTCCGAAAAAAATAAATACAGGACGGTAAGCGGTATGAAAAAAGAAACGGCAAAAAAAGATACGGCAAAGGCAAAAACAGCAAAGAAAGAAGAAGTAAAAGAAACGGCGAAGAAAACTGCCAAACCGGCGGCAAAGGCGAAAGAGCCCGCGAAGACCAAAGAAACCCCGAAGGCTAAAGAAACAGCAAAGAAAAAGCCCGCCGAAACAGTAAAAGAGCCTGCGAAAAAGCCTGCAAAGGCAAAGGAACCGGCAAAGAAAAAAGCGGAAGCGGCAAAAGAAACCGTAAAAGAAACTGCGAAGAAGCCCGCGAAGAAAAAGGCTGAAGAGCCCGCAAAAGAACCCGAAAAGAAAGCGTCAAAGAAAAAAGCCGAAGAGCCTGCGAAAGCGCCCGAAAAGAAGACGGCGAAGAAAAAGGCTGACGAAAAGGCAAAGGAAGCAGCTGAAGAAACCGTAAAGGAAACAAAGACTGCGGCTAAGAAAAGCGCTTCAAAACAGGCGTCAAAGAAAAAGGAAAAAGAGGTAAAAGAGCCCGAGCAGGAGCCCGAACAGACTCAGGAACCCGCGCAGGAACTTCCCTCCGTTGTTAACTATTTTGACAAAAAGCCCGCCATCAAAGCGGTTATTGACAAGGGCAGAGCCGCAGGCAAAATCTCCACTCAGGATATCAACAATGTAATCGTCGAAACCGATATTGATATCGACGAGATGGACAGACTCTATGAAATTTTCGAGATTTACAACATAGAAATCCTCGACGACCTCAACATTGAGGATATTGAAAACTTTGATGTCGAAGTTCCCAAGACTCCCTCCGACGGAGCCGAAACAGGCGACGAAAAGGCAGTCAATGTCGATGATCCCGTAAAGGCGTATCTTAAAGAAATAGGCAGAGTGCCCCTTCTTACTCCCGAGGAGGAAATCGATATCGCCATGACGATAGGTCTTCACGAGCTTGACGAAGGCGCTGCCGAAAGAGCGAAACAGCGTCTTACGGAAGCAAACCTCCGTCTTGTCGTCAGCATAGCAAAGCGCTATGTCGGCAGGGGAATGCAGTTCCTCGACCTCATCCAGGAAGGAAATCTGGGCCTTATCAAAGCCGTTGACAAATTCGACTACACCAAGGGCTTTAAATTCTCCACCTACGCGACCTGGTGGATAAGACAGGCAATCACACGCGCCATCGCCGACCAGGCAAGAACAATCCGTATTCCCGTCCATATGGTTGAAACAATAAACAAGGTCAAAAAGACAAGCACCCTGCTCCTTCACGAGAACGGAAAGGATCCGACTCCCGAAGAAATAGCGGAAAGACTTGATATGCCCGTTGATAAGGTCCGCGAGATTCAGCGCGTGGCGCAGGAACCCGTATCCCTCGAAACGCCGATAGGCGAAGAGGAAGACAGCCACCTCGGCGATTTCATCCCCGATGACGACGCTCCCGCACCGGCTGACGCCGCTTCGTCAATGCTCCTCAAAGAGCAGTTGAACGAGGTTCTCGACACTCTCACCGCCCGCGAAAAGAAGGTTCTCGAAATGCGTTTCGGTCTGCTTGACGGCCGTTCACGCACTCTCGAAGAGGTCGGCAAGGAGTTCGATGTCACCCGTGAGAGAATCCGTCAGATTGAGGCTAAGGCGCTGCGCAAACTCCGCCATCCGAGCAGAAGCAAAAAACTCAAGGATTATCTCGATTAACCAGGATAAAAGCAAAAGGCTTGCAGAACAAAATCTGCAAGCCTTATTTTTATATTTTTATTACGATATTATATATCCCGCTTCCTCGGGAATTACATCGGGCGTGTCTGTATAGGTTCTCAGCAGTTTGAAGAATACGAACTTCACGGCTTTTCCGCTTCTTGACGCGGAAGGGCTGAGAGCGATTTCGCCTTTGAGCATTGTGATTAAATCGCCGTTTTCGTCAGGGTGCGAGTCAAAGTGACGCAGCTCAACCTCGGGCATTACAAATGTTTCAATATAATCCTCTTTGCTCCCGCCCAGGGGTATAAACGCCGAAACGCTGTTTTCAAGCATCCATTTCGCCGCGCGGATTCTCAATTCCTCCGCGTTCAATACTCCGCTTTCTTTCAAAGTGAAAACTCCCTGCGGTATTTTTCGACAACCGCGTTCATTTCGTCCATCTTCTTTTCAATATCCGCAACAAGAGCAAGCTGCGTGCGCGCGCGGACGAGATTATGCTCGGGATAATCGGTGTGGAAATAAACATCGCCGTTGAAATAATCACCGAGAAAACGCATTCCGCATTCAAGCGTCATAAGCTTTGCCGAGAAGGGGAGGTATTCAATCTCTTTCGGGGTGAGACTTTTGCCCGCCGTTTCGAGATAGCCCTTCGTGTATGCGTCAAACAGTTCAAGGCTCAGCGAAACCTTAGAAACATCCTTTTCGTCTTCCGAAGCGGTGTTCGCGCCGAAACGGATGCTGTCTCCGAAATCATAGAGCGAAAGACCCGGCATAACCGTGTCAAGGTCGACTATGCAAATGCCCTCGTTCGTCTCGTCGTCAAAAAGAACATTGTTGAGTTTTGTGTCGTTGTGAGTAACAGTCAGAGGCAGCTCGCCTTTTTCGAGAAGGTCAACCAGCACGGAGCAGTCGCTCTCGCGCGCAAGGATGAATTCCGTTTCAGCCTTCGCGTTTCCGGCTCTTCCTGAGAGATTGTCACTGAGCGCCTTTTTG
>CADAER010000059.1 GCA_902787025.1 Oscillospiraceae bacterium
AGCCGTTTTCTCGGTTATTCTTCCGCTCTTCGCTTTCACTACGGTTATCGCCTGGTCGTATTACGGCGAAAAGGCTGTCGAGTTCGTCTTCGGCGGACTGAGTGAAAAGGACCGCAAAACAGCGGTTGTCATATTCAAGGTTCTCTATGTTGTTCTCATCGCAGTCTCGTCGCTTATCAAGAGCGACCTTGTCTGGGCGGTTGACGACACATTTAACGGCCTTATGGCGCTCCCGAACCTCATCTGCGTAATAGCCCTCAGCGGTCTTGTCGCGAAAATCACCGCGAACTATTTCGCCCGCAAGAAGGGTGAAAATGTTGAGCCGATGCTCTCCGCATACCCCGATATAAACGAGGAGTTCAAGGAAGATATTTCAACATCAAATGAGGAAATGAAGTAATGAATTAAAGACCTTGCCGGCGGCAAGGTCTTTTTCTTTTTGTGGGCGTAATCAGAACTGCATCGGTTTTTTCCCGTAAAAGTTATTTGCTTTTTTGACCGTAAGACTTGATTAAAACCATTAATTGTGTTAAACTTTTCTTGGCTTAAATGCTTTTGAAGCATAATCCGGGAAATCCACTCTTAAAAATGAAAGGAAATGAAAAAATGGCCAAAAAAATTCTTGCTTTCGCACTTTCCGCTTTGCTTCTTTTCAACACATTCACCTTCCTCGCGAGCGCAAAGGACGAGGATATCTCCGCGGACTTTTTATACGGTGATGTAAACGGAAACGGTAAGGTTGACTTCTTCGACAGCGTCTATTTGTTCTTTGCCGGTTTCGGATTCTTCAAGCTGAGTGAAGCGCAAAACCTCGCGGCAGATGTCAACGGTGACGGAAAAGTCGACAGAGCCGACAGAAAGCTTATCACTCAGTATGGTTTCAGATCAATCGCCACCTTCCCGGTGGAAACGGCAAGCTGGGGCGAAGGCACGCCTATCGAGACGAAATATGACGAAAACGGGAAACCTGATATTATGCTGTTACGCGCGTTCCGCGGCACACCGCTTTCGGAACTCAAAGCGACATACACCGGCAGCGTAGCCATAAAGGACTCGGATATTACAATTGATTTTGAAATCGGAGTTCATCAGACGGATGTGTATATGGATTTGACCGCCCGAAAGCTCAGCACATTGAATTTCAGAAGCAATATCGCAAATGTAAGATTCATAGAAAAGGATTTAAATGCCGACGTGGTGGTCCCCGCCTTGTTTGTTTACATCGATCTCATAGATGAATCGGGACTCAGCGAAGAGGAAAAAGCCACAATGAGAGCATATATTTCCATGTTCGCGGAATATAAGGACGAGATTATGAGTATCTTTACCGATTCACAGGAATTTGCTGCTGTGCTGTATGAGGGCTCTTCTGTTGTTCAGGTCGGAAACGCGAAATACCTGTGTGAAAAGTACGGTGACTTCCGCTGCTACTTTACGTCGGACGGTACGCTGCGCCGCATTGAACCGGTTTCTTCGGGAGATCAGATGTCCGTTATGATATTCAGCGAAAAAACCGATGTCAATATGTCGAAATTCAACATCCCCGCCATATACAGAAAGGTAACACTTGCCGAACTGATGGATATGTTTAAAAAGCTCGGCTGATAAACAAGACAGATGCCGTGTAACAAACCGGATTAAAACGGCAAAATAAAATAATATAATTCACAGTAATAGTAAAACCGCCGGCGGATTTTCTGCCGGCGGTTATGTTCCTTACAAACTTTGACCTCAGCACGCTTTCATCCGATATGGAAGACAGTGTTATGTCAAGGAAGATATTTCAACATCAAACGAGGAAATGAAATAATGAATTAAAGACCTTGCCGGCGGCAAGGTCTTTTTCTGTGTGTGTTATCTATCAGTAAGTGTAATTCAGGGGATTGCCGATCGAGAATTTATACTGTCTTCCGTAATTATACATCGGGCAGACGGTGAAAGTTTTCGCGGTGTTGTTGTAAACCACGCTCCACAGCGTTGAGCAGATGTATCCGTTCATATCCTCGTCCTCAAGGTGGACGGCGTTGAGAATATTCATGGCTTCTTTTTCGCTGACCCTGTAATTCTTCTTGCCAAGCATTCTTTTTACCGTGTCGTATCTGTCCCTGCCTAACCCTTCGGGGTCGTCAACGCCTTGGGAAAGCCAGAAATTTGTCGCTATGAGCGTTCCCGTTCTGCCGGGGCGCAGCACGGTCGTTTCGCCGTTTACATATTCAATGACAGCCGTTTTGCCCGAAGCGTCGGCTATGTGGTAGTGGTAAGTGCATCCTCCGCCGAGGAGGTCGTGCATATCGTATTTTTTGAAAATTTTTACAGCCTCGTCAACCGTCGCGGCGTGGTCGAGCACAGTGCGTATGACGGCGGTGGTCGTGATATCCTTCTTTTCCGTCTGGGTAAATGTTTCAGGCGTTTCGAGCTCCAGAACGCCGATTGAAAGCCCTTTTTCGTTCATTCCGTCAACGGGGATGTAGGGAGCGATGAGGGTGAGCAGCGAAGACATCGGGCCTTCGGGCAGGAAGCTTCCGCCGTAGCCGAGGAAATAGAGCGAAACAGTCGAAACGCTCGCATAGCCGTCCTCCGGATGAGTCCAGACCGTCATACCGGGCGAGTCCATATAATCATAGTTCCTTGCGAACAGCTTGTCGCCCGAAGGAGAGACGGCGTTGAAGGTCGTGCAGCCGAATCCCGTGAAGCTCAGCGCTTTCTGCATAAACCGCGATATTCCTTTGCTGTCAATATCGCCGTAGAGACCGAGATTTGACACAACCTTTCTCGCGCCCGGATTAAGCTGAAGAAACACATCCGCGAAAGAATAGAGCAGAAGCCCTGCGGTTGTCGAATTGCCCGTGCGGCTTTCCAGCAGGGTGTCGAGGTCATAGTCGTAGGTGTAATCCATAATGTAATAATTATCCGCGACCTTGGTGACGGATCCGAGAGAATCAGCGCGGCCCGGACGGAAACCCGAAGCGGAACCGAAAAAGCCGATTACCGCCGAAAGAACAACCGAAACGGCTTTGGTTGACAGGTTGATTGTAAGCACAAAATCACTCCGTATAAATATTGCTTTTTCTGACTGCCGAAATTATATCATATACGCCCGCCGATGTAAAGAAATTACCGCAAGGGAAAAATGACGGCCCGCGCCAACGGGCGCGAGCCGTTAATATGTTTATGTATTGTGATTATACGGATGAAAAATGTTATTTCATAATATCCAGTATTACTTTAAATTCGGGTTTGGCTTTGAACTCATCGGACAGCGGATAATTATCCAGCATATGGTGAGTCATATGTTTGCGCAGGCTGGCGTCAAGGAGCACGTTGACATCTTCCTGTTTGTTCAGAACAGAGCCTTTGAACAAAAGAGCCGTTCTTTCGGTTATGTCGGGCATGGTGTCAAACTTCTTTGCGAGTTCCGCGCATTTTCTGAGGTTTTCGAGAGCCTTTTCGTCGTTGCCGAGTCTGTGATAATACTGGCCCAAATAGCCGTAATTATATATTACCGGCAGCCAGCTTTTGCCGTAATTCCCGTCAGAATAAACGCTTTCATAAATGCCGTTCATCATCTCGAGCGCTTTGATTGATTCATTGATTTCTTCGCTTGAAGGTTCTTTGCCGTAAAGGAACTGCGTATGTGTGTAATGCGAAACAGCCTGGTCAAAACAGAAAAGAAGCGAGTCGAAAAGCTTCTGACAGCCCTGTCTTGTCGCGTCGGGGTCGAGCGGCAGATAGCCCAGCATATATTCTTTTGAATCCGGAATTCCGGGCATTTCATCTATGAGCTTAAACATATCCTGCTCGGTTACGCCGCTGTTTTTGACGGGAATCAGATATCTGTAATAATTAATAATCAGTGTTTTCGCGCGCATTCTGATTCTGTCGCTTGTGCAGAAATCCTGTATTCTTTCGTAGATTGCCATGATTTCTTTTTTGCTTTTAAGAGGATTATTCTCCCTGATACTGTCATCCATCAGGGCATTCATATAACGCACGAGAATGCGAAAATCCGAAGGATATTTGCCGAACGCCTCCGCCATAAACGAAAGCGAGCCTTCGCTGCTTTTGTATTTACCGTTGTCAAACCTGTCAATGTAGGCGAGGATGTCTTCCTCGTTCCTCTGCGAGTCCACTCCGAGCAGATGATCTGTTGTCACGTCGAAAAAATCCGCGATTGTCGGCAGGAGTTCAATATCGGGGTAGCTTTCGCCGCGCTCCCATTTGCTTACAGCCTGAAATGTTACGCCGAGAAAATCCGCCAGCGTTTCCTGGGTAAGTTCCCTCTCCTTGCGAAGTCGTCTGATGTTTTCGCTGAAATAATTATTCATATAATCACCTCATAAAAATATTTTGACGGGCCCGTCTGCTGTAATAATATCGAAAAAACGCGGTGAACTCAATAACCTGATTCTTGAAAAAAACTCAACCGCCGGTTGAAAAGCGGTTGAGTGAGGGAACATAAGGGATGAGATGTTTAGTTGTTGTTATCTTTCGCGGTGGTGATGGAGGAGATGAGGATTCTTTTTATTTCAAGGCAGTCATCCAAGATAGATTTGCTTTCTTCCTCTGTGATATAATCAGATAACACAAGTAACCGGAGCCAATACTCGGTTTCAGCTGTTTCCTTCAAAGCAATCTGCATTTTAGAAATAAAATCAGCTTTGCTCTGACCGTAGTTTGCTTCGTTTATATTTGCTCCGATACTTGTTCCCGAACGAATAATCTGTTTGGATATAATTGTTTCTTTTTTATCTTTAACCAAATACTTATTCAGTTTAATAATTCTGGCGGCAAAATGCAGAGATTTTTCAATCAGAATATTATCTTTCACAATAATTCACCTCCATTAAATGATAACAGAATTCATAGTTAAATACAACAATTATTCATTATTCATCAGCGAAGCGACTTCATTATTCAATATTCATTTAGAAACGCTTGACGGCAGTAATGAATAATGAAGAATGAATACTGAAAAATGAATAATACAAAAAGCAAAACGCCTGTCTTACGACAAGCGTTTCGCTTTTTGGTGGGAGAGGGTGGATTCGCTTTTCTGCGGAAAAGCCGCGGGGCGGCAAACAGTCCACCGGACTGTTTGCTTGGACGCCCCTGTTCGAATCCTTTTCAAAAAATTACAGCCCATACCCTGACGGGTACGAACTGTAATTGGTGGGAGAGGGTGGATTCGAACCACCGAAGCTATCAGCAACAGATTTACAGTCTGCCCCCTTTGGCCGCTCGGGAACTCTCCCATATTAAGTTGGAGCTGGTGGACGGACTCGAACCCCCGACCTGCTGATTACAAATCAGCTGCTCTACCAACTGAGCTACACCAGCGTAAGCGTTCCTTTGAACGCTCGATTAATATATCATAAATATTTCATCTCGTCAAGTGAAAAATGAGATATTTTTTAAATTTATTTTATTACAATAAACTTGCTTTCATCGCGGGGCTTGAATTCGGGCTTTTCATCGGGATAGCCTATGCAGATTCCGATAAGAAAATGCCATTCTTCCGGAACTCCGAGTTTTTCCTTCCATTTCGCGCCCGTTTCACCCTCGAAAAGAGGAGCGACGCTCGCCACGATGCAGGTGCCGAGACCTATCGCTTTCGCGGCAATGCAGATGTTTTCGGTCATGAGGCCCGCGTCCATAAAGCTTTCGTTTTCGGCGAAAATGACGGCGAAGGTGGGAGAATCGTGATAGAACGGATCGGTATCCCATCTCGTGTAGGCGGGGGTGTCCCAGCCGATTTTATCCTTGAAATCGATATTCATTTCCCTGAGCATTTCCGCGTTCTGGACGAAACGGACATTGCAGGGCTGCGAGTTTCTTCCGCTCGGCGCTTTTATCGCGCAGGCAATAAGTGTGTCGAGTTCTTTCTGTGTAATCTGCTCGGGCGTGAATGTTCTTATGGTCTGCCTTGTGAGTATTTCTTCTATGACGGGGTTTTCAATTATCTCTCTCACTGTTTTCACCTCAGCCGTATATTTCAATATTCTTGATGAACGAGTTTATCATAGCCTCGCTGCGTGTAATTTCAAAGGTATCTTCAAGCGAGCGGAAGGACGCCTCGCCGAAGGCGGAATACATATCCTTGACGCACTGTGAACGGCAGGAGGCGTATTCCTCTTCCCTGTCGTCTGGATTGTATTTCCAGATTATGAAAATGCAGTCGTCGTATCTCAGCACGGAGGCGGAGTCGTTCGGCAGGGCGTTCACATCGTCAAAGAAGCCGTCGGGATAGCCCTCGCACTGGGTCTTTTTGAGAAGTATGGCGGAGGACGCGGTGTAGTTAAGCTCGTTCGCGGCCGTTTCAAGCCCCGAAATGTCAACGATTTTCTCCGCGAGGGACCTGAATTTTTTCTCGACCTTGTCTTTTTCCGCGTCGCTCATTTCTATATCGCTGCCGGCGGCGTCCGTTGTGATGAAATAACCGCAGACCGCGCGGAAAACTATATAATTCTCGGCGAAATATTTGCGGACTTTTTTCTCCGCCTCTTCGTCGGAATTGTCAAAAAGCGTTGTGAAAATCGTGTTCTCATAGGTTTCGTTTGTTACGATTTTGGAGATTGTCGCGCGGGAGACGCCGATTTTTTTGTAATGGTTGCCGTAGCAGGTCCACCTGTTGCTGACATCGTCGGCTATGCTGAATTTCTGCGAGGGCGTGAGTTTGAGGCTGTATTTGCTGAACATCGTGTTAACGGTTACATACCTTGTGCAGAGCTCGACCGCTTTGTCGGCGTAATCGGAGGCGCCTGCCTTTTTGTCAAAACCGTAGTTCGCGGGATTTGCGACAACTTTGTCGAAATAGTAGGCGAAAATCTCTTTATCAATATCCGCTCCCGAGACGGAAACAACTGCCTCGTCAGCCTGGAAAAGAGAGCAGGATGAAAGGGCGAAACACAGGCAGAAAGCCAGAACAAAAGCCGTAATTTTCTTAATCAAGCCGCCGCGCCTCCTTCTTTTTTTATGTTACCAGATTACTATACCACAACATATTGTTTAATGCAACAAAAGAACGCCGCAAAACCACAAGATTAAAAATTTTTTAAAAAAATATCTTTATTCCTGCGCGTATATATAGTATAATACATCCGTATCAAAATTTTTTCGGGGTGAAACTAATGCAGAAAGTCAGGCTTATGATTGCGGGAACCGAATATATAATTTCAACGGACGACGACCTTGATTATGTTGCGAAACTCGGTGAGGATATCGACAGCAGAGTCAGGGAGATTATGAATAAAAATCCCAGGGCTTCCATTACTCAAGCGGCAGTTCTCGTAGCGCTTGAATACGCCGATGAGGCAAACAAGGGCGAGGGCAGCGCGGATAATCTGCGCTCACAGATTCAGGGTTATCTTGAAGACGCCGCGAGAGCCAGAACCGATGCCGAAATAGCAAAGAGAGAGGCCGAAAGGCTCGCGAAAGAGCTTTCCGCTCTCAGAGCGGCTAACAGATAATGAATAATTGTGAAATTTTAGCCCCTGCGGGGAGCATTGATTCCGTATATGCCGCCGTGCGCTGCGGAGCGAACGCGGTTTATCTCGGCTCAAAGGCATTCAACGCGAGGCGCAACGCCGCGAACTTCTCATATGAGGAACTGAAAACGGCTGTTGATTACTGTCATTCGCACGGCGTGAAGGTTTATCTCACTTTAAACACGCTTGTAAATGACTCCGAACTATTATAAAAAAGATCGCTCCGGATATGCCTCTGCACGCGTCGACGCAGATGTCCGTTCAGAGCGCGGAAGGGGTTAAATTCCTTGAGGAAGCGGGCTTTTCGAGAGTTGTTCTCGCAAGGGAGCTTTCGCTTGAAGAGATTAAAGACATCCGCCGTCAGACGAAGGCGGAACTTGAGGTTTTTGTTCACGGAGCGCTTTGTATGTGCGTTTCGGGGCAGTGCCTTTTAAGCGCGGTTCTCGGCGGCAGAAGCGGCAACAGAGGACTTTGCGCCCAGCCGTGCAGACTGCCTTTCGGAGTCAACGGCAGTCAGGGACACGCGCTGAGCCTCAAAGATATGTCGGTTATTGAAAACCTTGCCGGCCTTCGCGAGTCGGGCGTTGTTTCTTTCAAAATCGAGGGCAGGATGAAGCGCCCCGAATATGTCGCGGCGGCGGTTACCGCCTGCGTGAAAAGCCTTGAAGGCGGGTATTCCGCGCAGTTAGCGGACGATCTGCAAAGTGTTTTTTCGCGCTCGGGATTTACAGACGGCTATCTGAAAGGGCAGACGGGCAGGGAGATGTTCGGCACAAGACGAAAAGAGGATGTGCAGAGCGCCGCACCCGTGCTTAAAAAACTTGAAAATCTTTACGATAAGGAAACACCGCTCATTCCCGCGGATTTCGCGCTGACCTGCGTTGAAAACGAGCCTTTGTCGCTGAGCGCGAAGGCGTTTGACAAAACCGTTTTCATAAAAAGCGAGGCTGTCCCGCAGCTCGCGATAAACAGAGCCGTTACGCGGGATGAACTGAAAGAGCGCGTTTCGAAATGCGGCGGCACGCAGTTTTACGCGAAAAGCGTTGAGGTTGAACTCGGCGAAAATCTGAGCGTTCCGGCCTCGGCGGTGAACGCTTTGAGGAGAGATGCCCTGCAAGGTCTTGATGCCGCTCTCGCGAAGCGGGATACAATCGCCTGCGAAAAGTTTTCGCAGAATATAACGCCGCATAAAACCGGGGGCAGAGAAATTAAAATCAGGCTGTTCAAAGAAGAACAGCTGCCCGGAAATCTTGACGGAATAAGCGAGGTTATTCTTCCGCTGACGGCGGACGGAAAAACATTTGAAAAATGCCGTGAGGCGGGAGTGACCGCGAGTGTTGAAATACCGAGAGCGTTTTTCGGAAACGCGGAAAAGTTCCGTTCTCTGCTGAAAAAGGCAAAGGAAAACGGAGCGCAAAAGGCGGTCGCGGGCACGCTTGACGGGCTTAAACTCGCGCTCGATGAAAACATCCCCGTCGGAGCGGGCTTCGGTATGAACATATTCAACACGCAGGCGCTCAGCCTTCTTGAAGAATACGGGGCGCAGGACGCTCTTGTTTCGCCCGAACTGACACTTAAACAGATTTCCGCTCTCGGCGGTGAAATAAAAAGAGGCGTGATCGCCTACGGTTCTCTTCCGCTTATGCTCACGAGAAACTGTCCCGTTAAAACCGCTTCGGACTGTTCGCGGTGCGGCGGCAGGTCGCATCTTACCGACAGGATGGGAATTGACTTTCCCGTCATCTGTTCGCACGGCTGCTCGGAGCTTCTCAATTCAAGACCCGTTTACCTAGCCGACAGGCTCGGTGAAATACGGAACGCCGATTTTATTCTTCTGTATTTCACGAACGAAACGCGGGAGGAATGTGAAAGGATAATAAACGCTTACAAAAAAGCGAACCCGCCCGAAGGCGAGTTCACAAGAGGCCTTTATTACAGGGGCGTGGAATAGAATAAAATAAAAGAAACGGACTTGCGTTTTTTCGCAAGTCCGTGTTTTGTTGTCAGTCGAGTTCGCGCACGCCTGTGTAGAGCTCGTAATATCTGCCTTTGAGGGCGAGAAGCTCCTCGTGGGTGCCGCTCTCGATAATGCTGCCGTGTTCGAGCACCATAATGGCGTCGGAGTTGCGGACAGTTGAGAGTCGGTGAGCTATTACGAAGGTTGTGCGGTTTTTCATAAGCCTGTCCATACCGTGTTCAATGTGGCGCTCGGTTCGTGTGTCAACCGAGCTTGTAGCCTCGTCGAGAACAAGTATTGGCGCTTTTGAAATGGCGGCTCTCGCAATGTTGAGAAGCTGTCTCTGCCCCTGCGAGAGATTGGCGCCGTCGCCTTCGATTACGGTGTTGTAGCCGTCGGCAAGTCTCATAATAAAGGAGTGGGCGCTCGCCGTCTTTGCCGCCTGAACAACCTCCTCGTCGGTGGCGTCAAGCCTGCCGTAACGGATGTTATCCATAACGGTTCCCGTGAAAAGGTGGGTGTCCTGCAAAACCATGGCGATGTTTCTTCTCAGATAATCGCGGTCGATTTCTTTGATATCCGTGCCGTCAAATGTTATTGAACCGCTGTCGATTTCATAGAACCTGTTGATAAGGTTCGTGATGGTTGTCTTGCCCGCGCCAGTTGAGCCGACGAAGGCAATCTTTTTGCCGGGCTCCGCGTGAAGCGAGATATCCCTGAGAACTGTTTTTTCGGGCAGATAGCCGAAGGTGACATTTTTGAGTTCGACGAAGCCTTTGATTTCGGGCTCGGAGTTTATGATATCGTTTATCTTTTCGGGATCCGCGTCCATAACGGCGAAAACTCTTTCCGCGCCGGCAAGGGCCGCGAAGATTGTCGAAGTCTGCTGAGAGACGGTGCTTATCGGCATTGAGAACTGTCTGGCGTAGCTCGCGAAAATCGAAACGCCGCCGATGTCAAAGCCCGCAAGCACGCAGAGAAGACCGCCGACGCCCGCCGTGACGGCATAGCATATCTGTGTGATGTTATGCATTACGGGACCCATAAGACCGCCGAAGAACTGCGCACCCATCTGCTTTTCGCGCATATCGTTGTTGAGCAGTTCGAACTCGTCTATGCAGGCGCTTTCGTGGTTGAACACCTTTACAACCTTCTGACCTGTTACGCTCTCTTCAATATAGCCGTTGACGGCGCCGAGAGCCGACTGCTGAGCGGTGTAGTATTTCGCCGACCTTGACGCGACGAAGCGGACCGCGAGAAGCAGAAGCGGGATAAACGCGACAATAACTATTGTCAGCTGCCAGCTTGTGTAAACCATAAGGCAGAATGTGCCGACAAGCGTGATGGCGGCGGAGACCAGCTGCGTTATGGTCTGGTTCATCATAAGGTCGATATTGTCGATATCGTTGGTGAATCTCGACATTATTCCGCCCGTTGTCTCGGAATCGAAAAATCTGATGGGAAGCGCCTGGAGTTTGTTGAAAAGGTCGTTCCTGATTTTTTCGGAAGCCGAGGTGGAAACACGGAGCATAAGCCTGTTCTGAAGATAGCCCGTGACAATTCCCACAAGGTATATGCTGCCTATTATGAAAAGCATATGAGCGAGATAAGCGATTTTCTGCTGCGCGGGCGCGTCGTCATAGACGAGCTTGTTTATAAGCGGACGCATAATGTAGGAGCCGGCGAGGGATGTGCCGGTGCTCGTTAGCATAAGGACGATTACGAGCATAAGCCTGTATTTGTAGCCTGCTATATATTCCCAGAGGCGTCTGATTGTTTCGCCGGTGTTTTTCGGTTTGCCTTTCGCCGCACCCTGCTGGTTGCGGGGAGGTCTGCCGGGAGGGCCGAAATTGCTCTTTTTGTCGGCAGCCGCTTTGTTGTATCTTTTCTGTAATTCTTCAAGACTGCGACCCTGCATTACGCTCCCTCCTTTTTGTCAACCTGCGACCAGTAAATCTCCTGGTATTCGGGGTTGCCGGCGAGAAGCTCGTCGTGAGTGCCGACACCCGTCACCCTGCCGTCGTCAAGGACAATAATCATATCGGAATCCTTTACGGATGAGATTCTCTGCGCGATTATGATTTTTGTGGAGCCCTGAAGCTCGTTTGCGAACGCTTCGCGGATTCTTTTTTCTGTCGCCGTGTCAACGGCGCTGGTGGAGTCGTCGAGAACGAGGATTTTCGGTTTTTTGAGAAGGGCTCTCGCTATGCAGAGCCTCTGCTTCTGACCGCCCGAAACATTGGTGCCGCCCTGCTCAATGACGGTGTCGTAGCCGTCGGGGAACGAGGTTATGAAATTATCCGCCTGGGCGTAGGAAGCCATCTCCCTGACCTCCTCGTCGCTCGCCTCAAAGTTGCCCCAGAGAAGGTTGTCTTTGATTGTGCCGGAGAAAAGAAGGTTTTTTTGAAGAACGAAGCCGACTCCCTCGCGCAGGTTGTAGAGTTTGTAATCCTTTACATTTACGCCGTCAACGAGAACTTCGCCCTCATCCGCGTCGTAGAGTCTCGCTATCATTGAAACAAGAGTGCTTTTGCCCGAACCGGTGGAGCCGATTATGCCGACTGTTCTGCCCGCGGGTATTTTAAGATTGATACTGTCAAGAACCTTGGCGTCGCTGTTCTTGTAGTAGCGGAACGAGACGTTTTTAAACTCGATTTCGCCGTTCCTGACGGTGAAGTCTTCCGCTTCTTCGCTTTCGTTGTCTTTTATGTCAATCTGCTCGTCGAGCACTTCGGCAATTCGTCTGCCTGAAGCCATCGCTCTCGAAAGGTTGACAAAAATCATTGTCATCATAACGAGGGACATAAGTATCTGGATTATGTATGTGATAAACGCGGTAAGGTTGCCCGCGGTGAGTTCCGACCTTATGAGCATATTGCCGCCGAACCAGGCGATTGCGATGATTGTTATATTCATAAACAGAGTCATCGCCGGCTGCATCATAATCATTGTTCTCATGGCGTCGAACGCGCTCTGCTTGAGTTCTCTGTTGGCCTTGCCGAATTTCTCTTTTTCGTGGTCTTCGCGCACGAAGGATTTTACAACCCTTATGTTTGTGACATTTTCCTGCACCGTTGAGTTGAGAGCGTCGATTTTGCTCTGCTGTCTTGTGAATCTCGGAAGAGCCACTTTGATAAGGAAGAAGACGGAGACAACTATCATAGGCAGAACCATAAGCAGGCACATTGTAAGCTTGCCGCTTACCATTACCGCCATAATCACGCCGCCGATGAGCATACCGGGAGAGCGCAGGCACATACGCAGAAGAATATTGATAAAGTTCTGAATCTGCGTTACATCGTTTGTGAGCCTTGTGACGAGCGAGCCCGTGCTGAATTTGTCGATGTTCGCGAACGAAAACTCCTGAACTCTTTTATAGATATCCGAGCGCAGGTCCGCCGCGTAGTTTACGGATGCCTTCGCGCCGAAATAAGCGCCGCCCACGCCACCTGTCATCATAAGCATCGCGGTGATTATCATAGCGCACATAATCGCCACAATGAAAGGCGAGGCGCCGCCCGTATGGGCGTAGAGCCACTGATAGAACGAAGCGGCCTCGGAAATATCAGCCTGACCCGTGCCGTAGTCGATGATGTTGGCGAGGAATTTCGGCATAAGAGCTTCGCCGATTACTTCGATTATCATACAGAGGGGGCCTAAAATGAAATAAGCCGCGTAAGGCTTCGCGTAGCTTGTCCACCTTTTCATCTTCGCACCTCCACTCCGTTTTTCTCAGCGTATTCGCACATATTGACAGTCATTTTTTCAATGATGATTTCAAGGGAAGAAAGCTCCTCGGGGGAGAGCCCTTTTATCATACTGCTGTCAACCTCTTCAAATTTCTTCTGTGATTTTTCGACAACCTCCAGCCCTTTTTCGCTGACCTGAACAAGGTTGCGGCGGGTGTCGCTGCTGTCCTGTCTGCGCTCGACATAGCCTTTCGCCTCCAGCTGTTTGAGCAGGGTGGCGACAGCGGCGGGACTGACATTGAACTGGTCGGCTATCTGCTTCTGGGACGCCGCGCCGCCGACGGTTGAAAGATACATAAGCGTCATATGCTGGGTGCGGTGCAGGTCGAAGCCGAGCGAGTTTATGCTTTTATCTACGCAGGCGTGGTGCAGACGGTCCACGCTCATCAGTCTGCGGATGAGAGAGGTCTGATTTTTTTCACTCATAACCCGTTACTCCTTTCCGGTTTCATTAATACAAAAATTGTTAATAATGTTTATTATTAATATATTAATCATTAACCACTTAACTATTATAAACTTTTTTTACATTCTGTCAACATTATATTATTGATTTTAACAATTTATTTTTATATAATGTTCCCGTAAGAAAAAAACAGCCGTGTAAAACAAGCGGCTGAAAATAAAAAACGAGGTGCTGTTATGATACCGAGAAAAGAATTCCCGAAACCGCAGTTTGAGCGTGAAAACTGGATGAATCTCAACGGCGAGTGGCTGTTCTGCGTTGACAACGGCAGAAGCGGCGAAGCGAGAAAGATTTATGAGGATTCCTCCGCTTTTGACAGAAAAATCACTGTTCCGTTCTGTATGGAATCGGAACTTTCAGGCATAGGCATCAAGGATTTCACCTACGGCGTATGGTATAAAAAAGAGGTTAAAATACCCGCGAAATACGCCGGCAAAAGAACGGTGCTGCATATCGGAGCGGCGGACTACAGAACAAAGGTTTTCATAAACGGCAGTCAGGCGGGCGTTCACGAGGGCGGTTATGTTTCGTTCTGCTTTGACATAACAGCATTTGTGAAAAAAGGCAAAAACGATATCGTCATTTACTGCGAGGACGACACGAGAGACAGGATGATTCCCCGCGGAAAGCAGAGCGAGGAATATTACTCTCACGGCTGCGATTACACCCGCACGACGGGCATCTGGCAGACGGTATGGCTTGAGTTTACCGAAAAGACATTTGTCGAAAGCGTCCGATACTACCCCGATTATCTCACGGGCAGCGTGACTGTGCAGGCAAAGCTCAGCGGTTGCGCGGACCTGAAATTTGCCGCCTCGTTTGAGGGCGCGGATATGGGCGGCGCCGCTCTGAAAAACGCGGCGGGAACAGTTTCGTTTACCGTCAAGCTCAAAAAGAAGCACCTCTGGAATGTCGGAGACGGCAAGCTTTATGACGCGGTTATCACATTCGGCGAAGATAAGGTGAAAAGTTATTTCGGTCTTCGCAACGTGTGGTTTGACGGATATAAATTTATGCTCAACGGCAAATCGGTGTTCCAGCGCCTTGTTCTCGACCAGGGCTTTTATCCCGACGGAATATATACGGCTCCGACGGACGCCGCTCTTCTCAAAGATATAAAACTTTCAAAGAAGTTCGGCTTCAACGGCGCGAGACTTCATCAGAAGGTTTTCGAGGAAAGATTCCTTTATCACTGCGATAAAGAGGGCTATCTCGTATGGGGCGAATACCCGAACTGGGGAGTTGACCACTCCGACCCCGAAGCGGTTTACCATCTGCTTCCTGAGTGGATTGAAGAAGTGAACAGGGATTTCAACCACCCCGCTATCATCGGCTGGTGCCCGCTCAACGAGACCTGGGATTACGCGGGACGCAGGCAGTTCGACCCGTATCTCTCTCTCATTTACAGAACCACGAAGGCGATTGACACAACCCGTCCGTGCATTGACACGAGCGGTAATTACCATGTCGAGACGGACATTTTCGATGTTCACGACTATGAGCAGAATCCCGAAGTGTTCGCCGCAAATTACGCGGACCTTGAGAAAAAGGGCGAAATAAAGAATCACTGCAACAACCGTCAGACCTATGAAAAGGGAAAGCCGATTTTCGTCAGCGAATACGGCGGAATCAAATGGAGCAGAAAGACCGAGACCGGTCCCGCCTGGGGCTACGGCAACGCGCCGGAAACTCCCGAGGAATATCACGAGCGCTACAAGGGGCTCACGGATGTTCTGCTTGACAACCCGCTTATGTTCGGCTTCTGCTACACGCAGCTGACCGATGTCGAGCAGGAGCAGAACGGCTGTTATTACTACGACCGCAGCGAGAAGTTTGACACGGAGTATTTTTACAAGGTCAACTCGCGCAAGGCGGCAATAGAAGATTAAATAAAACAGAAATCGGGAAGATACTTCACTATATTTTCGTTCTTGACATTTCTCGCAACTTTTGCTATACTTATTTTAGACAAGCGAGATACATTAGCTCCAGTTAATTCTGGCTGGCGCCAAGTATTTACGACCTTGTCTATTTTTATTCCAAAGAAAAGAAAAACAGGCGCTTTCGTAATGAAAGCGCCTGCCTGTTTGCAAGTCTTATTATTCGGCTGCTTCTTCAGCTGCTTCGGCAACTTCTTCAACTGCGTCAGCAACTGTATCAGCTGCTGCAGCTGCCTGTTTCTTTGCGAAGCATTCGCTGCAATAAACAGGTCTGTCTTCGCGGGGCTTGAAGGGAACTTTTGCAATGCCGCCGCATTCGTCACAGGTAGCTTCGAACCATTCGCGTTCGCCGCGACTGGCGTTCTTGCGTGCATCACGGCAAGCCTTGCAGCGCTGAGGTTCGTTTACGAAACCTTTTTCAGCATAGAATTCCTGTTCGCCTGCTGTGAATACGAATTCTGCGCCGCATTCCTTGCATTTGAGTGTTTTGTCTTCGTACATGAGATATACCTCTTTTGAAAAAATATTTGCCCTGGACGGGATTGCACCGCCACCTTTGTGATGAACAACGCTCTGACTGGTTTAAGCTACGGGGGCATATTTATCTGAAGGCTTAACCGCGAAATTCACGGTTTATGCCTTGCTCGCTTGTTGTTCCGTCGTAAAATCAGACGGAGCTGCGGAGTTTTTTGCGGATACGGGCGAGCGCGTTGTCAACCGCTTTTGTGCCCGTGCCGAGTTTCTGAGCCGTTTCACTGTATGAGAGACCTTTGAGCCTGCATTCAAGAACGCTTTTCTCGAAATCCGAGAGAAGTCCGCCTTCGAACAGACGGCGGAAATCCTCAAGCTTTTCGCGCTCAATCATAATGTTCTGCGGATCCTGCTCGGCGGAGAATGTATCTGCCTCATCCGAAATTGGAACGGCTGATGTAAGAGTTCTGTTGCCTGTGTTGTTGTGCAGACGGACAGCCGAGATTATTCTGTTGCCGATGCACGCGCCCGCGTAGGTGCGGAAGGATGTGCCTTTTGATGCCGAGTAGGTTTTGAGTGCGCCGAGAAAGCCCAGCATACCCTCCTGAACAAGGTCCTCCGCAGAAAGACGGTTGTTTTTCGCCTGCTGCGCCGCCGCTTTCGCGCCCGCTATGGGCATTGCGACGGCAATGAGTTTTGCCATCGCGGCATCGTCACCGGAGAGCGCGAGCCTGACGAGCTCTTCATCTTCGCGGTATTTGTTCTCATCGGCGGGTAACATAAACACCTCGCAAAACACTTATCTGCTATATATTATAGTATTACATTTATTTTGTCAACAATTTTTCGGTCGAAATAGCTCATATTTTTGCTGTTTTGACGGTTTTTTTGTTCTATTAGCCATAAAAAACGCGAAACGGGGGCGAAAAACCGCGGAGCCGTCAGACTCCGCGGTTTACTGTTTCAATATTGATTACTGCATTTCGAAAACGCAGGTCTGGCAGTTCTCTTCCGCTGCGCCGTCCCAGAGGAGCTTGCCGTCTTTGAGAGTGAAATAGCCTTCGCCGTCGCTGTATTCT
>CADAER010000060.1 GCA_902787025.1 Oscillospiraceae bacterium
TCCCAGCCGTCCAGCACGCTCATCATCTGATTCTTGCGGAATTCCTTTTTGCTGAAACGGTATTGTTCGCCCGTTTCGAGAATTTCCGCCCCTTCGGGAACTTTATCCGCCGTCACCCAGTGCCACTTTACCGAGCTTTCCACTTCGGGCTGCGCCGTCTCTTTCTTCCACCTGACCGCTAACAGAGTAAGCACGATGCATACGGCGATGACGGCTGTCATCACACAGGAGGCGATGATGCCTTTTTTGTATTCGGGCGGAATGACCGCGCTGCTTTTGACTTTTTTCATCATCTTCCTCCTTTCGCCAGATTCCTTTTCTATTTTATACCCAAACGGAGTTTATATCAATCATTTTTATATTGATTTTTTCCGGGTATATGTTAATATTTTCTTATAAAGCAAAACGGAGGTGCTGTAATGAACCACACTTTTGAAATCGGCAAAAAGGATTTTCTCCTCGACGGCGAACCCTTCCGCATAATTTCGGGCGCGATACATTATTTCCGCGTGCCGCGCGAATATTGGCGGGACCGCCTGATTAAACTGAAGGCGTGCGGCTTCAACACCGTTGAAACCTATATAGCGTGGAATATGCACGAGCCTGAGGAGGGCGTCTTCGATTTTGAGGGTATGCTCGATATTGAAGCCTATCTCTCTCTCGCTCAGGAACTCGGTCTTTACGCCATCGTGCGCCCCGGTCCCTATATCTGCTCGGAATGGGATTTCGGCGGTCTTCCCTGGTGGATTCTCAACTATGAAAACACCGAACTGCGCTGCGGTGATGAAACCTATCTCGCCTGCGTGAAGCGGTTTTACGACGAGCTGATTCCCCGCCTCGCGAAGCACCAGGTAACAAACGGCGGCAATATCATTCTCGTCCAGGATGAAAACGAATACGGCAGCTACGGTGATGACAGCGATTATCTCCGCCGCCTCGCTGATATGCTGCGCGAAAACGGAATAACCGTCCCTCTTTTCACCTCCGACGGCGCGGAATACCAGATGATGACGGGCGGCACCCTGCCCGAAATCCACAAGACCGCGAATTTCGGCTCGAACCCCGAAAAGAACTTCGCCTTCCTGCGCAAGTATCAGCCCGAAGGCCCGCTTATGTGCGCCGAATACTGGAACGGCTGGTTCGACCACTGGGGAGAAAGCCACCACACCCGCGACGCGAAGGACGCCGCGGAAACTCTCGACAAAATTCTCTCAATGGGCGCAAATGTCTCCGCTTATATGTTCCACGGCGGCACCAATTTCGGCTGGATGAACGGCGCTAATTACTACGAGGTTTACGAGCCTACCGTCTCCAGCTACGATGATGACGCTCCCGTGAACGAAAACGGCGCGCTCACCGAAAAATATTTCCTTTTCCGCGAGGTCGTAAAAAAATACGCCCCCGTTGACGACATTGAACTCCCCGAACCGATACCCACGCAAAACTACGGCGCGCTGAAATTCACAAAAGGCGCGAGACTCCTTGACAATCTTGAAAATCTTTCCTTCCCCGCCGACCTTACCGCCCCCGTGAATATGGAAAAACTCGGCCAGGGCTACGGCTATATTCTCTACTCAACGCAGGCGCGCGGACCCCGGGAGGAACAGTCCCTTCACCTTGACGACCTGCACGACCGCGCATATATCTACGCAGACGGAAAATACGCGGGAATGAAATACATAAACGACGCGAAGGGCGAAAACGAGATAAAACTCACCGTCCCCGAAAAGGGTATGCGGCTCGACATCCTCGTCGAGAATATGGGCAGAACCAACTACGGCAGAAAACTTGCCGACCGCAAGGGCATAACCCGCGGCGCGGGCTTCGGCAACAATTATATTTACAACTGGAAGGCATACTGCCTCCCGCTTGACAACACCGACAAAATCGAGTGGACCGACAGCACCGCCTTCGACGGCACAGCCACCTTCCTTTACGCCGAACTCAATATCGAAGACGAGCCCCGCGACACCTTCATAAAAACCGACGGCTTCAAAAAAGGCGTCATCATCGTCAACGGCAGGGTCCTCTCCCGCTACTGGGAAATCGGCCCCCAGCGCTCGGCATACCTTCCCGCGCCCTTCCTCAGAAAGGGAAAGAACACAATAATCCTCCTTGAAACCGAAGGCTTCAAATCTCCCGAATCAACCGAAGCCCCCGAAATTCTCCTCTCCGACACCCCCGATTTAGGCTAACCGAAGCAATAAACCCAAAACAAAAACCACAAACAACAAAACTCTTGAATAAAAAACCTCATAATAAAAAACCTTGAATAAACCAAAAGACGCGGCATTGCACCCCGCGTCTTTTTTTACTGCAATTTATAAAACCCATCCGCCCGCAAAACCCTCACAGTCTCCCCTCGTGCATAGCCTCCCTCATTGAGGGAGGTGGCTTGACCGCTTGCGGTCAAGACGGAAGGAGTTTCAGCAAAGCCAAAACATACCGCCGTCTGAACCAAGAACGCAAAGCACCAACTCCGCGCCCCTCTGACTCCTGACTCCTAACTCCTAACACCTAATCCCTAATTCCTATCCCCGCTCCGCACCACAGCGCGAAAGCGGCTGAAACAACCGCTGGCACAATGCAATCAGGCGTGAAAAGCGAGGCAAAAAATCCCGCGCCCCACGGCAGCCCGTAAAGCACTCCGCCGGGCATAAAGATAAAGAACACCCCCGCCGCGAGCGTGTATGCCGTCAGCGCCTTTCCCGCAAAACCCGTCAGCGTGCTGTCAACGGGAGCAGGCAGATTCTTTTCAAAAATATTCTTTTTCAACTTAATAAATATAAACACGGCGGCGGCAGCGGTCAGTGCCGCGATTCCGATAATGTCGTATGGGCTCTCACTCCCGATTACGCCTTTGTTTTCAAGATACTCCGTAATCCGCATAACGAAGGCCCTCACAGGCACAAGCGCGAACAGATAAACGCCCGAAACAAAGGCTCCCGCGAAACGCATTTTCGGGCTTTTTTTCTCATATTCCGCCTTTTCGGCAGCCTCTTTTCCGCTCATCAGAGCGAGAATAAGCATAAGAAACAGCCCGATTGAAAACCCCGTGCAAAATTCCCACATTCCCCAGTTGTTCTGCGTGAACGGAGCGAGCTTCGGTATCTCCGCTATTATGCCTCTGCCCGTGCCGGCGACATTGAAGAAATCGGCGGCGGTTATCGCGAAGGCGGTCGATATGTTGAAAAGCAGCGAGAATCCCGCCGTCTTTCCGTCCCTGTAACCGATTTTCGCGAACAGCGCGAGCGCAAGGGCGGCAACCGCGTGCGAAATATGCTCGATTATCTCAAAATACGCCCTGCCGAAAGGAATCTTCTTTCCCCAGGGAATTTTGTCAAAGTGGCTCATATAGACCTTCCACGGCGAGCCCGTCTTTCCCGCGGCGGCAAGTCCCTCTTTGAACAGTTCAACGAGCCGCGGAGACACCGCCTTTATCAGCAGATGCGAAACAGTCGCCTTGGTAAGATACGAAACCGCGAAAAACACCACGATAAATATGAAGTAATCCCGCAGCTTATACTCCCTTTTTGAGATGAGCGTCCCCGCGAACAGACCGAACAGGCACGAAAGCCCGAAGCCCATAAGCAGCATTATTATCAGCGCCCTCGGCTGGCTGAACTGAAGAACACGCTCTCCCTCGCCGGGAAATTCCGCTGCCGAATGAATATATCCCGAAAGCAGACCGTTCGACGCGCCCCAGCCCGTGACCGTAAGCCCCATGGAAACCGCGAGCACGGGGAGAAGAACGAATCCGTTTTTTATTGATTTTCCGTAAAACACAAAGATCAGCAGGGCAAACGCCGTGCCGACGGCTACAAGCCCCCACGAGCCGCCGTAGCCGTGAGTGCCGCGGAAACGCCACATAAGTCCGCCGAGCAGAGCGCCGAGAAAAACGGACAGCGCCTTGCGCGCTCCCGACGGCATTTTTATCATATCCCCTTGCATCTGAATTCCCCTTTCGGAAAAGGCTTTTTGATTATTATACATTATCGCCGCGAAAATTAAAACACCCGTTTCAACTTTTCCGGATACTCTCTCCCGCGTCCGCGATTGTTTATTTTTTCTTAAAATCTTATTAAGAAAACAAATTTTTCTTGCAAAAAGTTCTTTTATCATTTATTATGATAGGGCTGATAATATGCCAATAAGCTTTTTAACATATTACCAAAAGGGGAATCAGTTTATGAAAAGAAGGATAACGGCGATTGTTCTTTCGCTTGTTATATTCATCACCGCGGCCGTCGTTCCCGCTCAGGCGGTTACAAAAGACGACGCCCTCCTGCGCGACAGCGGAGTGCCCGAGGACGCTACTCCGACCTACACCACCGAGCAGTTTCTTCAGACGATGAACGCCATCAACAAATTCACCGACATTCTCACGGGCAGGGCGTTCATACCGACCACAGAAATAAAGCTCACCGTTGACGAAACCATCACAGGCTACTGCGACACCGTTCTCGAAAGCTCCGGCCTTGATATAGTCGGTCTTCTCGGCGCGTTCAAAAAAATGAACTATCCCATCGAGCAGATTACGACAATCACCCGTCTTGACACGGCGGCTATCAGGGAAAGCCTTATCGAGCGCTCCTATGAAATCCGCGACGCGGGTCAGCCCGGTCTTGCGTATTTCCTGTTTATGTTCGGCGTCTATATCAGCACAATAGAGGCTTGCGATGTCTGCGCCGTTCCCACAGACGAGGCAAACGTTGACGAGGTTGTCCTGTTCGTGCGCTTCACCGACGGCACCGCCTGCGAGATGCATCCCAGCATCTGGATAAACTCCGAAACGGGCGAATGTTACAGCAAGAACGGCAAGGGCATTGTCAACACGGGCTTCAACTACAACCTCAAAAAGGTTATGGTCTATGCTCCGATGTATTGCTGGATGAGAGATTTCGGCTTCACCGTTCTCTATGATATCAACTGCTACATCTTCCCGATGTGGAACTATATCACCCGCCGCTTCCATTTCAATTATGACGACAGGCAGTGGATGATTCAGATCTGGAAAGGCAACTACCTCATCACCAACGGCGGCGAGGTCGGCATCTACAACCGCAGCAAATACGCCGTCGGCACTTACTACAACACCGTAAGCGATGAAGAAAGAATGGTTATGAGCCTGCGCGTTTCGCACGGCGACGAGGTCTTCGTTGACATTGAACCCACTCTTCACTGGTGGGTCAACGGCTTCCAGATGAACAAATATATGTACGAGCCCTCAAAAATGCTTCTCGAAAGCACAATAGAATTCCCGAACGAGACCATGCGCGACGCCTTCACGAAGGCGGTTGACCGCGAATATCATCACGATGTGACCTACACCGTTGACGGTCTCAATGTTTCATTAGTCTGGTAAACAGCTTCGCCGGTTAATTCTTCTCGGATTAACCGGCTTTTTATTACCGTTCGAAAGGAGTCTTCCGCGTGAGTTTCAGATACGACATCTCCGTTATTGTCCCCGCGCACAATGAGGAAAAATACGTAAAACGCTGCATCGACTCGATAAAGCAGGCGGATGAAATATTCTCGGGTTCCGTTGAGATTATCGTCGTGTGCAACCGCTGCACCGACGCCACCGCCCGCATCGCGGAGGAAAACGGCGCGAAAACCGTTTTCAACGAAGACAGATGCATTGCCCTCGTAAGAAACGCGGGCATAAAAGAGGCGCAGGGCGAAATCATCGTCACCATCGACTGCGACAACCGTATGACTCCCTCAACCCTTGCGGAGATTTACTCGAAAATCAAAAGCGGAAAATATATCGGCGGCGGCGCCCCGATGCGCTTTGAGAGAAAATCCTTTCCCCTTATGCTCAACGATTATATGTGCCGCGCGGGCTTTAAGGCGACGGGACTTTACGCGGGCATAATCTGGGCTGAAAAGGCAACCTTCGACGCCATAGGCGGCTTCGTTGACAAGCGCTCGATGGAGGATATCGCCACCGTAAAACTAATCAAGCAATACGGCAGACGGCAGGGCAAAAAGTTCGGCGTCCTGAAATACAATCACCTTATAAACTCCACCCGCAAATATGACGACGCGGGCGATGACTGGCTCTATTTCAGGCTCGCCTTCCGCAACGCGAAGCCTATGATGAAAGCCGCGCGCGGCGATTCCGCCGAATACGACGCCCTCCTCGACGAAATGTTTTACGACTACAACGACAATCATAAATAATTATTGTATTATTATATCCTTGACGGAGTAAAAACAATGGAGTATAATAATGCGGACAAATAAAAAAGGGGAGCTGCCAAGCGGCTGAGAGGGAACAAAGGTTCCGACCCTTAACCTGATTCGGATAATGCCGACGGAGGGAAATATTGGTTAAATACCGGTATGCTTTTCGCGGCATACCGGTTTATTATTTGCCGGGCAGACCGGGGACACCACTCTCTGTCTTTTTTGTAAACACCGATTAACCCTTCAACGCAATTCCGACGGCTCTTTTTCCGCCGTATTTTGTGAAAATACTCGGCAATAAACAAATTATTCCCTGTGTTTTTCACTTCATCCGGCAAAAAAATATCTCGTCGGCCTTTTGCGTTGCGGATTAACCGCTGTTTACGGAGTAATTTTTTATTCTTTACTCAATTATTTCTTGTTGGAGGCAAACTGATGAATTACACAACTCAGATGGATGCGGCAAGAAAAGGCGTCGTTACCCCGCAGCTCAAAACCGTCGCAGAAAAGGAAAATATGCCTGTCGAAAGGCTTATGGAACTTGTGGCGCAGGGTAAGGTCGCCGTTCCCGCAAACAAACTTCACACCTGTTTAAACGCGGAGGGCGTCGGCAGTATGCTGCGCACGAAAATCAATGTAAACCTCGGCGTTTCAAGGGACTGCAAAGATTCCGACATCGAAATGCAGAAGGTTATGAGCGCCGTCAATATGGGCGCCGAAGCGATTATGGACCTCTCCAGCCACGGCGACACACAGCCCTTCCGCCGCAAGCTTACGGGCGAGTGTCCCGCGATGATAGGCACCGTGCCCGTTTACGACAGCGTCATTCACTATCAGCGCGATTTAGCCACCCTCACGGCGAAAGATTTCATCGATGTTGTCCGCCTGCACGCGCAGGACGGCGTTGATTTCGTAACCCTTCACTGCGGAATCACGAGAAAGACCATCGACCAGATTAAAAACCACAAACGCAAAATGAATGTTGTCAGCCGCGGCGGCAGCCTCGTTTTCGCGTGGATGAGTATGACGGGCGAGGAAAACCCGTTCTATGAATATTACGACGAAATCCTCGACATCTGCGAGGAATACGATGTGACAATCTCACTCGGCGACGCCTGCAGACCGGGCTGTCTCGCCGACGCCACCGATGTCTGTCAGATAGAGGAGCTTGTCCGCCTCGGCGAACTTACAAAACGCGCGTGGGACCATAATGTTCAGGTTATGGTCGAAGGTCCCGGCCACGTCCCGATGGATCAGATTGCCGCGAATATGAAGGTCCAGCAGACAATCTGCATGGGCGCTCCCTTCTATGTTCTCGGTCCCCTTGTCACCGATATAGCGCCCGGCTACGACCACATCACCTCCGCCATCGGCGGAGCCATCGCCGCTATGAGCGGAGCCGCCTTCCTCTGCTATGTCACCCCCGCCGAGCACCTCGCCTTACCCAATGTCGAGGATGTAAAGCAGGGCATAATCGCTTCAAAAATCGCGGCTCACGCCGCCGATATAGCAAAAGGAATCCCCGGCGCGAGAGATATCGACGACAAAATGGCGGACGCCCGCAGAGCCCTTGACTGGGACGCCCAGTTCGCCTGCGCCCTCGATCCCGAAACCGCGAAAAAAATCCGCAACGACCGTCTGCCCGAGGATGACCACAGCGACACCTGCAGTATGTGCGGCAAATTCTGCGCCGTCCGCAGTATGAACAAGGCTCTCGCGGGCGAATACATCGATATTCTTTAAAAGAAAAACGAGGTTACAGATTTCCGTAATCTGTAACAGAAACCGCGTTTTCTATACATATTTGTCTTTTTGACTGTTGACACGCTCCCGTTATATATTTTATAATTACAAAAAATAATTAACCTCATTTATATAAAGGAGGAAATCCAATGGCAGCAAAAATAAGAAGATCAAGCGCCGCTTCCAGAGCCAGAATGTCAATTCTGACAATAATCTGCCTTGCGGTCGTCGCTTCGCTTGTCAGCACCTTCCTTTCGGACTGGATGCTCAAACCCAATTATTACACAATTAAACAGCCCGGCATCACCCGTTCCGTGCGTATCGTCCAGCTCTCCGACCTTTACGGCAAATCCTTCGGCAAGGAAAACGCGAGGCTCATCGAAGCGGTCTCCATCCTCAAACCCGACATCATCGACGAATTCTCGGGCGACGGCGAGGTTGACCTGCTTTGCAGCACCCTCTCAGCGTTCAGGGAAATCGCCCCCGTTTATTACGCGATGGGCGACCAGGAAAGAGGCTTCATAGCCAACGGCGGCGAAAGCCTTGTCAAAAAGATAAAAGACACAGGCACGAAAATTCTCGACTACACCTTTGAGGATGTTAAATTCGAGCGTGAAATCGTCGGCCAGTCAATCAGAATCGGCGGCGTTTACGGAATGCTTTACAAAGACAATGTCTCCTACGGCAAAGAGCAGGAGTTTATGAACAAGTTCACCAAGACCGACCTCGTAACAATTCTGCTCACCCACGACGGCACGGGCCTTCTCAACTACGGCAACATCAAAAAATGGGATGTTGACATAACCCTCAGCGGCCACACCATCGGCGGCGTTGTCCGCTTCCCCGTTGCAGGCGGCCTCTTCGGCATCAACGGTCAGTTCTTCTCCGAATATTCAAAGGGAATGTTCACCTTTGAGGAGGAAGGCGGCAAAAAGACCGCGATAGTAAACGCCGGTCTCGGAAACGACAGGGAGATTCCGATGAGATTCAACAACTTCCCCGACCTTGTCTGCATCGATATCGAAAGAGCCCTCGACAGCTGATAATCCAAACAATAACTGTTAAACGCCCCGCGGAAATCCGCGGGGCGTTTTTTCAACCGCACCGCACAGGAAACGCCGTCAGCAGCATCGTTTTAATTGCAATTCATAACAACACACTAAACCGCAGGGGCGGATATCATCCGCCCGCAACCCCGCCGCAATCCCCCTTTTTGTCCTGGCTCGCCCTTTGGGTTATTCCCCTGTCAGGGGAAATGTCGCGTAAGCGACAAAGGGGTTCCCGTTTTCGGAGAAAAAGCTGTCGAGCGTAAGCGAGACTGAGAGGGCTTTACCACTCCGCACAGACTCCTAATCCCCAACATCATCCCCTCCTTTTGTTCATTTTGCACGAACAAAAGCCGCGAGTTTGTTTAAGGTAACCGAAAATTTGTCATTATTAATAAAATGTCAGATATCAGTCTTGAAATTCCGCCCTTTTATATTATAATATAATTCTCAGTTAAAAAAGAAAGGCAAGTAATCCGATGAAAAAAATTATCGCTGTCATTCTCGCCCTCATTATTTCAATGTTCGCGGCGCTTCCCGCTTTTTCGGCGGAAGTCCCCGAAATTTTTGAAAAGCAGAGGTCAATCCCCAATGTTATGGTTGCGGATGAATTCCGCTCGGCGGACTTCGCCGAATATTCGGAGGCTCAGGGCGAAAAACTTCTCACCCTCGACCTGATTTCAGACACCCACATCGGCGGGCGCAACACCTCCGCATATCTGCGTCAGAGCATCGAGACCATAAACGCGGAAAAGAACGAAATTGACGGCGTCATCGTTTCGGGCGACCTTACCAACAAAGGCTACGACCAGGAATTCACGACCGCCTACAATCTTTTCAGCACCTACAAGGGCGAAAATATGATTACCGTAAACGGAAATCACGACTACGGCAGAGGCACAAGCTCCGGCGAAATGAGACCTTACGCCATAAAGCACCGCAACGAGTTTATGGGAATCACCACCCAAAAGGATTATTACAGCACCGACATAAAAGGCTACAAGGTTGTCGTTATGGGCAGCGAAGGCAACAGACCCAACAGCGCCGACATCAGCGACGAGCAGCTCGAATTTGTAAAGGCGGAAGTCCGCGAGGGCGCGCAGGGCGGCAAACCCGTATTCGTCATCTGCCACTGGCCGATGAGAAACACCCACTGCGAGCGCATATCCTGGCCGATTATCCCCGGCGGCGCGCTTGACACCTCAACCACAAGAAAGCTTCAGAAAATTCTCGGCGCCTATGACAATGTATTTTACATCAGCGGTCATCTTCACGCCGGTCTCAACGGCAGACTCACACGCCTGCTCTTCGGCGGCTGCTGCGTTGAACAGCGAAACGGAATCAACTGCATAAACGTTCCGTCTCTCGGCACAGGCAACCATCTCGGCGTTACCGCGAAGGGCACGGGAATGCGCCTTACCGTTTACAGCGACAAGGCTGTTGTCGAGGGCAGAAACTTCTACACGGGCGACTGGCTCGACAGTTATGTTTACGAACTGAGCCTCAACAACGCCTCCGCGGCGGTCCCCGTTGACGAAATGCCCGCGCTTCTCCCCGACACTCCCGAAGCCTTTGAAACCACCGAATACACCGACGACGAATTCACCGCGGCTTAAAGTGAAACCGTTCGTAGTGGCGGATATCATCCGCCCGCATACAATCAGGCACGGGCGAAGCCCGTCCTCCTATAAACAACAATCAAAAAAAGAAGGGTTGAAACCATGAGAAAAACACTTGCGATATTCCTTGCGATACTGACCGTATTCCTCTGCTTCGCCGTCTGCGCTCAGGCGGGAGCGCCCGAGACGGAAGAGGAAGTCCTGATTTCCGCTCAGGGCGGAGTTGAAGACGATCCCGAAGATCCCGAAAATCCGACCGACCCCGAAGATCCCGAAAATCCTACCGATCCCGAAGATCCGACTGAAGAGGAGCCCACACAGCCCACCAAGCCCGACGACCCGAGCAGATACGCCGAAATGTATCTCATTTCATACTGGAACGTCGCCTCTCCTCACGTATTCATCTATTTTGAGAACATCACCGACCACGATATAACCGTAGGCGCCTACACCGTTCCCGCGGGCAGGGCCGTTTCGGTCGCCACTCTCGGCATTTCCGTAGCCGACGGCGACGGCGCGGGAATCTATTACAATATGGAGCTTTACCGCATCGGCAAATCGGGAACCTACCCGCTGGTTGTATCTCTCCACAAGACGGTTTCAAAAGCCGAGCTTGCAAAAGTAACCGAGTTCATTCTCCATAACAACCACTGGGATTTCTTCATTTTCAACTGCGGATGGTTCGCCGCGGAATGCTGGAACAAGGGCGGCGGCTCCTACCTTGTGCCGATAACGGTATTCCCCTCAATCCTCCGTCTTGAAATGGTCCTGCATTTCTTAAGCTCATCAGGCAAGGTCAAGCTTCAGAAGGCGGAAAGAAACGAAGTCATGCGTCAGCATAACGACAAAAAAGGCATCTACCTGACAGTCGCAGTCGACAAATCATTATAATAAATACAAAAAACAATACAAGAAAAACCAAAAGGACGGCATCAAGCCGTCCTTTTTAATCTGTTTTCCGCAGCATTTCCGCCATTTCAAGGTAGAGCCTGTGCGTCTTTTCCTTGTTCGCCAGAAGGCCTATCGCCGTGCCGTGATCGCCCGTCTGCACGGGCATAACGTTCCAGATTCCCTTTTCGGGCGGCACGCTTTTGTCATAATCCGCGTGAGGCTCGCCCAGCGGATATTTCTCCGACACGGTGTTGCAAAGCAGGTCGTTCGCCCTCCACTCGTCATCATAAACCTGCCCCGTCTTTTTGTTGGTGAACTCCTTCTGATGGGCTATCCAGAAACCGAGCGGAGCGATAACCGGGTTGGATTTCGCCAGAGGCATCGTAAGCCCCGTTATCCTGCCTTTTTTGGTGGAATCAAAGGGATATGAGAAATAGTAAACACCGCCGTCTGTCTTGACGGTTTTGTTGAATTCGTCAATGCTTTCGGGGAGAAGGTCGTTTTCGCAGGTGTCTTCGCTGTTTTTCAGAAAGGTTCTGATAGAGCGGAAATAACTGTCTGCGTCTTTTCTGCCCGGTGTGTTCGAAAGCCCGAACTGCTCAAGATGAAAATCGACCATTTTGCCGTTGAGCGCCGACCTGCCGAGCGTGCCCGTATAAAAAGCAGTGAAAATCAGCAGAAGGTCAAAAAGCGGCAGCCCCGTAACAAGTCTGTAAATCGACGAGCTGTTGTGCGGAGTGCAGATTGTGGTGACACTCGCGACAAGCCCCCTCTTCCCGCCCGTGAAAAGCGGGGAGACATCTTCACCCGAGGCCTCTTTTTCCTCCTCACAGCCGTTTGCGAGCAGGTGGTCGAGAAGGCGGATTGTATTTCCGCCGAACGAGTGGCCGATAAGATGAATCTTTTTCACGTTCCCGTTTTCATCCTCTTCGCCCCAGCCCTCGAAAACAGGCTTTTCATAAGTCCTGCCGTAGCGCCTGTGTCCGTGCTTCCTGCTGTGAACCTCGCCGTAATCGACGGTGCCGCCGACAAGCTGAGCGTAAAGCTCGCACGCTCTGTCCCACGCGCTTGAAACGGGTCCGACAGACGCAGAATACGCCTCAAACCCCTCGCGGCGCAGATATTTAATAAGGTCGCCCGTAGTGGCTCCCCAATAGGGCAGAACGCCGTTTATTCCTTCGCCGCCGCCCCAGCCGTTGAAGCCGTGAACAAAAACAAGCGGATAAAAATTCATACGGTCAACCTTCCTTTCTTTTATATTGCCGGATAATTATATCATCCTGCGCGAACGCGGTCAACCTCTCAGCAGAGGTGGGCGTTCATAAGGTGGTAGTAAGGCTGGTCGCCTTCATAATACCGCTCAAATGTGCCGACCACCGTAATATCTGAGCCGAGAGAGGGATAATCGTTCGGATACGTGCCGTCCTGAAGAATGAACTCAATACCCTGCTGGCAGCAGGCGGTCGCGTCCTTTATCAGGCAGAAATAGTAAATCTCGTTTTCGTCCGTTTCAAATGTGCCGTCCATCTTCATCGTTTTGCCGAGGTAATCATCGGGAGCCGACATAATGTTGTAAACCTCGGAGTAAACCATCGTGCTGCTCAGCGCGGTCAGGTCAAGGTCAACCGGGGTGCTGTCCGCAAGGCTGACCGTCTCAAACTCCGAATCCGCCCCCGCGGACGCGGGCTGAGTCTGCTTCGCCCCGCAGGAGCAAAGCGAAAAAACAAGGATTTAGACACCAAAAATAAGACATGAAAAATAGAAAAAGAACACAGGTTTCAATGAAAGTAAAGTCGATAGGGCTGTACCTCTCAGTCTCCTTCTTTCTCATCTCCCTGCTGACGGCCTGCAACAGGAACGAGAAGAAGTACGAAGTGGAAGCCTTGAGAGTCAACACCGAAACTGTCTATGCCGACACAGCCAATGCCGTCAAAAGCTACGTGGGCAAAGTGGAGGAAGACAGCAGCACGCCTCTCAGCTTCATCAGCATGGGCACCATCCTCAGAGTCTATGTGGAGGACGGGCAGTATGTCACTAAAGGACAAGCCATTGCAGAACTCGACCCCACACAGTTCCTGAATACCTATCAGGCCTCGAAAGCCATGCTCGACCAGGCAAACGACGCTTACGACCGCGTCAAGCCACTGCATGAAACGAAAGCCATCTCCGACATCGACTGGGTGGACATCGAGACGAAAGTGCGCCAAGCCAGAGCACAGTACGAAGTGGCAAGGAAGGCCTTGAACGACTGCAAAATGGTGGCTCCCTGCAACGGCATCATAGCCGGGAAGCTGATGGAAAGCGGCATGACCACCAGACCCTCGCAGCCCGTCTGCTATGTCCTCGATATCACGAAAGTAAAGGTTAAGGTCTCCGTCCCCGAAAAAGAGATTGTATTCTTCAATCCCAACCAGACGGGCGAAATCAACGCAGCCATCACAGCCGAAGCCCTCGGAGGGAAGACCTTCCACAGCAACTCCTTCATTCGCAGCGTGCAAGGCGACCCCATGACCCACACCTACGATGTGCGCTTCATCCTCGCTAACCCCACGAGCGAATTGTTGCCGGGGATGGTGGTGAACGTCTCAATGGAAACAGGCTGCGCCGGCAGCGGACAGAAGTCGTTCACCGTTCCCGTACGCTCCGTGCAGCAGGGAGGCGACGGCCGACAATTCGTTTGGCTGGCCAAGGACGGCAAGGCTTCGCGGCAGACCATTACAGTAGGGCAGACACAAGGCAACCGCATCACCGTCCTCTCCGGCCTGAAGGAAGGCGACAAAGTCATCGTCGAAGGCTACCAGAAGGTGAGCGAAGGAAGTAAAATCAGTTTATAGTTCCAAGTCCCACGGCTCGTGCCTCGACGCCATGAGCCAAGCAACTTCAAGACACAGGATTAGCAACAACGTATTAGCAAACATTTATGAACGCTGAACTGAAAAAACATTGGGCTGTCTGGCCGCTCAAGTATTGGAGCATCACGGCATTCATCACCATCATACTGCTTGCCTTCGGATTCTACGGACTGGAACAGATGCCGAAGGACGAATTCCCGCCCTTCGAGATGCGAATGGGTGCCATCGTGGCCGTCATGCCAGGCGCCACATGCGAAGAGATAGAGGCGCAAGTGGCACGTCCCCTCGAGCGATACATCTTCACCTACAAGGAAGTGGACCGCGCCAAAACGACGACGCAGAGCATGAACGGCATGTGCTTCATCCGCGTCTTCTTCAGCAACGACATGAGCGACCTTGCGCCCGTCTGGAACAAGATGAAGCATGGGGTCAAAGAATTCAAGATGCAATTGCCGCAAGGCGTGGTTGCCCTCCTCGTCATGGACGACTTCGGGCAGGCTTCGGCGTTGCTCATCACCTTGGAAAGCAACGATCGTTCCTACAGGGAACTGCAGGAGTACAGCGACGAACTGGCAGACCGCCTGCGCCGCATCAAGAGTGTGAGCAACGTGCAGCAGTTCGGCAACAAGAAAGAGCAACTGAGCATCTACGTGAACCGCGAGCGTCTCACAGCCTACGGCCTCGGACAATCCACCCTCTTGAACGCGCTTTCCAACGAAGGCCTTACTACCCTGAGCGGCAGCGTCAGCACCGGCGTGACCAACATACCGCTGCACTTGGAGACCACGCGCCACTCGGAGCAGGAAATCATGGACTACATCATCTACTCCGACGCCAGCGGAAAGGTGGTCCGGGTGCGTGACATAGCCGAAATCAAACGCGAATACGACACGAGCGACAACTATATAGAATCGGGTGGAAAGCGTTGCGTACTGCTTTCGCTCGAGATGACCGAAGGCCACAACATCGTACACTACGGCAAGGAGGTGAACGAGGTAATCAACACCTTCTGCAAGGAGTACCTGCCCGACGACGTTGAGGTGCTCCGCATCACCGACCAGCCGAAGGTTGTGGAGGCCAGCGTCAACGACTTCCTCATCAACCTGCTCGAGTCGATGGCAGTCATCATTCTGGTCATGATGATACTCTTCCCGCTGCGAAGCGCCATTGTAGCAGCCATCACCATCCCTATCTCCACGTTCATCAGCGTGGGCATCATGTACATGCTCGACATTCCGCTGAACATCGTGACGCTGGCTTCGCTCATCGTCGTGCTTGGCATGATAGTGGACAACAGCATTGTGGTCATCGACGGCTACTTAGAGTATCTTGGCAACGGCATGGACCGTCGCGACGCCGCCATCAAGTCGGTGAAGCAATACTTCATGCCCATGCTGCTTGCAACAGTCTGCATTTGTGCCATCTTCTACCCGGTGCTCTTCACTATGAGGGGCATAGCGCGCGACGTCATCACCTACTTCCCAGCCACCATCACCATCTGTCTGATGGTCAGCCTTGCCGTGGCCGCATGCATCATTCCTGCCTTGAACGTGCGCCTCATCAAGAAGGCTCCGAAGAAGAATCCCGACAAGCGAGGCATCACCGACTGGGTGCAGGACATCTACGAAGTGACGTTGAAGTGGACGTTCAAGCATCCGTGGCTCACCATCTACGGCAGCATTGTGCTGGTCGTCCTCACTTCCCTGATATTCCCTACGCTTAAGATACGTCAGTTCCCCTTTGCCGACCGCAACCAGTTCGCTTGCGAAGTGTTCCTGCCCGAGGGTGCCGGAATGGACGAGACACGTGCCATCACCGAGGCTCTGCGCGATTCACTCTCTAAGGACGGGCGCGTCACGAGCGTCACCACCTTCATGGGTTGCAGCTCACCGCGTTTCCAAGTGACGTATGAGCCGCAGCTGGGCGGCAAAAACTTTGCGCAGCTCATTGTCAACACGAAGAGCATTCAGGCCACTGCCGAAGTGCTCAACGAGTATGCCCCCCGCCTGAGCAACCTCTGGCCCGGTGCTTACGTCCGCTTCAAGCAGATGGACTACCTGCCCGTACCTACATACGAATACCGCTTCTACGGCACCGACTTGGACAGCATCCAGTTGGCTGCGGAGCGACTGATGGAGCGCATGCGCCAGATTCCCGAGTTGGAGTGGGTGCATACCGACTACGACCAGCCTTCGCCCATCGTTGATGTCACGCTCGACCCCGTCACAGCGGCACAGCTTGGCGTTACCCGCACGACAACCCAGCTACAGCTTACCATGCAGACAGGCAAGACGCCTATCGGCACCGTCTGGGAGGGGAACTACGAGGTGCCCATCGTTCTGCGCGACAGACAAGCTGAGCAAATGCAGGTGAGCGACATGGAGAATCTCTACATCACGCCTTTGTCGCAACCCCTCAGCAGCATTCCGCTCCGACAGGTGGCAAGCGTGGAGACGCGCTGGATGCCCAGCAAGATAATGCACCGTGGCGGCGAGCGTTGCGTGACGGTGACTGCCGAAGGCAAGCGCGGCGTACTGGCAGCCAAAGTGCAGAGCCAGATAAAGGACATTCTGGACAACGACTTCCCGCTTCCCTTCGGCGTGCGCACCCAGATTGGCGGCGAGCCGGAACAGAACCAGGAGACCGTGCCCGACGTCATTGCGGGCCTTGCCATTGCGCTGGTCATCATTTTCTTCTTCCTGCTCTTCAACTTCAGGCGCTTTGGTCTGACAGCCCTCTGCATGATAGCCATCCTGCTCAGTCTGCCGGGAGCCATGATAGGTCTGGGCATCGCCAACATCACCATCGGCCTGACCAGCATCTTCGGTTTCATCACGCTCATGGGTATCATCATGCGCAACGAGATTCTCATCTTCGAGCATGCCGACCAGAAGATACGTGAAGGCATGTCGGTTCACGACGCCGCCTTTGATGCCGGACGTCGCCGCATGGTGCCCATCTTCCTGACAACCGCTACCACGGCTGTCGGCGTCATACCCATGATACTCAGCCAGTCCTCGTTCTGGATGCCCGTAGGCATCATCATCTTGGCCGGCGGCATAGGCACCCTCATCCTCGTCGTAACGGTGCTGCCCGTAGTCTATTGGAAGCTGTCGCCCAGCACTCCGGAAGAGGAAGCAAAGAAGAAACAGCCGAAGCAAGCAAAGCAGGCAGAGGTATCGGAATAATCGGAGTGCTCTGAGCATTCAGAGAACTCGGAGTAATCGGAGTTTTCAGAGCACTCAGAATACTCAGAAGACTCAGATCTTCGGGCTGCCCGGGGCTTTCCGGGAACCCACCCCCCAACAGGGGCGTTGGCTTTGACCAGCGCCCCTTTTTTTCGTCCCTGCTGAGGGAGGGGTTTACACAACGTGGAGCGTAGCCCGATGCTCCGTGGAGCGTAAGCCGATGCAACGTGGAGCGTAGGCCGATGCTCCGTGGAGCGTGAACCGATACCCTGTGCCATGTTTTACGCCCTGGCAGTTTTCTGCGAAAAAGGCACGAATAATTTTGGCTTTTTGCTTGCTTATTCGTA
>CADAER010000061.1 GCA_902787025.1 Oscillospiraceae bacterium
AATATCAAACTTCTCCCCTGCTTTCGCGGGATCGCCGAGGAAAACATAGGTATGGTTGTGGTCAATCGCCTGAACCATTTTGCCGTTGACATAAATGATGAACTGTTCGGCGTTTGTGTTCCACGTAGTGTCGGGATAGGGAGTAAGATCGTAAACAACGGTTTTACCGTCAAATTCCTCGGGTATAGTCACCTGCTGTTTAAAACGGCAATACTGCTCTCTTTTGCCCCAGAAATCGTCTTTTCCGAAAGGAGTCCACTGACCTTCCTCGGGGCGGGAAAGGTCAAATTCGCCGTCACAGAACAGAAAATCGCCCGCGTCAGCGCTCTCGCGATACATTCTTTCGGCAATGGTATTTGTCAGTTTTTCGAGCCTGAGAGCGAGCATCTCGCGCTCATTGTTTTTGTCAACAAAATCAATATCAAACCTTGGCATATTATCTCCTTAACAGTAAGGCGGGAAATGAATCCCGCCCGATTTTTAAAATGTTTAATTAAAGAAGAGACGCGGCTTCCTCATCAAGGAAGACAGTGACATCGGGATGCTGCTGAAGAATGGACGCGGGGCATCTCGGTGTAACCTCGCCTTTTATCATATCGTGAACGGCCTGAGCCTTCGCCTTGCCGGTTGCGATGAAGATGATTTTACGCGCTTTCATTATTGAGCCGATACCCATGGTCATGGCGTAACGCGGCATCGGAACATCGTCGAAGTAAATCGAGTTCGCTTCTATCGTGCTTTCGGTAAGCTTAATTTTATAAGCCTCTCCCGAAAACTCGTCGGCGGGCTCGTTGAACGCTATGTGGCCGTTTCTGCCGATGCCGAGAAGCTGGATGTCTATTCCGCCCTTGTCTTCAATTGATTTCGCGTATCTCGCGCTCTCCGCGACGGGGTCTGTGTTGCCGTCAAGGAAATCAATGTTTTCGGGCTTTAAGTCAACCTTTGAGAAAAGATTGTCATACATAAACATATAAAAGCTGTTCTTATGCTCTTTGGGAAGGTCGCAGTATTCGTCAAGGTTGAATGTCTTTACATCCTTAAACGAAACCTTGCCCGCCTTGCACTGCTCCGCCATATAAGTATAGGTCGGAACGGGTGTGGCGCCCGTCGCAAAACCGAGAACGCAGGAGGGATTCTCATTTATGTAATCAACATAAATCTTACCTGCCGCCTCGCCGATTTCCTGCTCTGTTTTAAATACTCTGATATCCATATTTCCGCCTCCGTTTATTCAATGACTATTTCTTTATGCTGTTCGGACGAATCGTAAATCGCCTGCATAATTTTTGATGTTTCGATTGCGTAATCTATATAAGCCTGATTATGTCTGCCCGTCTGCACACACTCGATGAACGACTTGATTTCTTCATCATAGAAGTTGTTGTGTGATGAAACAACATCAGCCGAAGTGAGAGCGCCGTTCTTGGTGGAATAGAATTTGAAATCGCCGCAATACTGAAGTCTTATGCCCGCTTTCGTGCCGATGAAATCGATATATGTTTCGCTCTCGCCGATATTCTGAGCCCAAGCGCCGTTGAAGCTGATAACGGGACCGCTTGTGCGGACAAGACCGACAACACTGTCGTCAACATCGTAAACGCCGTTCATATCCGCTGTTTCGGAAGCCCACATTCCCGTATATACATAATCTTTTATGTTTTTGCCGAGCTTGCAGAACGCCTCGCCCGAAGCGGTAAGAGGTTTCGGCTCGCCGCAGCAGTAAAGAATAAGGTCAATGTAGTGAACGCCCCAGTCGATAAGAGCGCCGCCGCCCGAAACCGCTTTGTTCGTGAAATCGCCGCCTATGCCGGGAATTGACCTGTGAGCGCGGAAGCTCGCGTAAACGTGGTAAACCTCGCCGAGCTCGCCGTCATCTATAAGTTTTTTGATATTGTTAACCTGAGTGCCGAATCTGTTGCACACGCCGATATTGAGTATTTTCCCCGTCTCGTGCGCGACCTGCTGCATTTTAAGCGCCTCTTCAAGGTTTTTCGCGGCGGGTTTTTCGCTTAAAACGTGTTTGCCCGCTTTGAGAAAATCAATCGCGATAACCGAATGAAGATCGTTATGAGTGCAGACTGAAACCGCGTCAAGCTCGGGGTCGTTGAGGAACTCTTTGTAATCATAAACCGCTTTGCCGCAGCCGTATTTTTCCACCGCGCCGTCCGCCCTTTCGGGGATGATGTCGCAGAAGTATTTGATGTTGATATTGTCAAGTTTTAAGTAAGCGGGAATGTGCGCGCAGTTTGCTATTGAGCCGCAGCCGATAACGGCGACATTGATCTTTTCAGACATAAAAAAACCTCCTGTATTTTCCGTTGATAATATAATAACATAATGATAAAAAATGTAAATAAAGATTTTAAAAAATATTGAATATTTTTAATGATTTTGCTATGATAAAGAAAAATGTGACAAGGAGAATTATTATGGGCAGATTTCCTATAGGCGTTATTATTGACAGCTTCCGCACAGATACCGTTTCGGCCGTTAAAAAAGCCGCTTCCGTTGGCGCGGACGGCATACAGGTTTACGCGACAAGAGGCGAAATGGCGCCCGAAAATATGAACGCTCAGAAACGCGCCGATTTCAGAAATCTCGTCGCTGACAACGGTCTTGTGATTTCCGCTCTCTGCGGCGACCTCGGCTGCGGTTTCGCGGATAAAAACAGAAATCCCGAACTCATTGAAAAATCAAAAAGAATACTCGACCTCGCGAAAGAACTCGGCACGGATGTCGTAACAACACACATCGGCGTCGTTCCGCAGGATAAAAGCGTTGACCGTTATAAGATTATGCAGGATGCCTGCTCTGAACTCGCGGAATACGCGGACAGCGTAGAGGCTCATTTCGCCATTGAAACAGGTCCCGAAACATCGGCTGTTCTCAAAGAGTTTCTCGACTCTCTCAATTCAACGGGCGTTGCGGTAAATCTCGACCCCGCTAACCTTGTTATGGTAACGGGCGACGACCCCGCGGGCGCGGTTTACAACCTTCGCGACTATATAGTCCACACTCACGCGAAAGACGGCAGACAGATTTTTTACAAGGATCCCGAAATCGTTTACGGAGTCAGGGAAGATCCCATCGTAACAGGACCTTCATTTGAGGAGGTTCCGCTCGGCGAAGGCAGCGTAGTCTGGGACAAATACCTTGCGGCTCTTGAAGACATCGGTTTCAAAGGCTTCCTTACCATAGAAAGAGAAGTCGGAGACAATCCCGAAAAAGATATCAGAGGCGCCGTTGAGTTCCTTAAAAATCTCGGCTGCGGGAGGTAAATAATATGAAAATATCCGTCAGCAGTTACAGTTTTTCACAACTGCTAAACAGCGGTGAACACTCCCAGCTTACGCTTATCGCACTCGCGAAAGAGATGGGATTTGACGCCATTGAGTTTACCGATCTCTGCCCTCCGGACGGAGTGACGGAAGAAGAATACGCAAAACAGATAAAAGCGGAAAGCGAGCGTGTCGGGCTTCCCGTTTCAAGCTACACAATAGGCGCGGATTTCCTCAAAGCGGACAATCTTGACGATGAAATCGCGAGAGTCTGCAAAAAGGTTGATATCGCTTCAATTCTCGGCGTAAAAGTTATGCGTCACGACGCAACAACCGGTTTCAATGAAGAGGACCGTCATTATAAAGGCTTCGACGAATCGCTGCCCGTTTTAATCAAAGGCTGCAAGGCCGTTACGGATTACGCGAAACAATACGGTATCAGAACCTGCGTTGAAAACCACGGCTTTTTCTGTCAGGACAGCGTCCGTGTCGAAAAACTGATAACGGGCGTTGCGGATGAAAACTTCGGCGCGCTTATCGACATCGGCAATTTCGCCTGCGCGGACGATCCCTCTCCCATCGCGGTCGGAAGGCTCGCTCCTTATGTTAAATATGTTCACGCGAAGGATTTTCATATAAAAAGCGGAAACGGCTTCAACCCCGGCAGAGGATTTTTCAGAAGCAGAGGCGGCAATTATCTCAGAGGCGCGATAATCGGTCACGGCGACATTCCCGTTACGCAGTGCCTTTCCGTTCTGAAAAACAGCGGCTATGACGGTTATGTCAGCGTTGAGTTCGAGGGTATGGAAAACGCTCTCGATGGCATTTCAACGGGACTTGAAAATTTAAGAAATATGTTAAAAATCATATAATCGCACGGAGGCGTTTATGAAAACAACGGCAGTAAGAATATACGGCAAAAATGACCTGAGACTTGAAAGTTTCGAACTCCCCGAAATCAAAGAGACGGAAATACTCGCCAAGGTTGTTTCCGACAGTATTTGTATGTCTTCATACAAGGCCGCAATGCAGGGCGCCGACCACAAAAGAGTGCCCGACGATGTTGCAGAAAACCCGACGATAATCGGTCACGAATTCTGCGGCGAGCTTGTAAAAATCGGCTCAAAATGGGCGGATAAATACAAAGCGGGCGACAAATTTGTTATTCAGCCCTCAATCAACTACAAAGGCTCGCTTGACGCTCCCGGATATTCGTTCAGATACATAGGCGGCGACGCTACATATATTGTTATTCCCGAAAAAGTAATGATTATGAACTGCCTTCTGCCCTATGAGAGCGACAATTATTTCTGCGGTTCACTTACCGAACCTCTCTCCTGCGTAATCGGCGCGTTTCACGCAAGTTATCATACGCAAAGAGGAAGTTACGAGCATAAAATGGGAATAAAAGAAGGCGGCAGAATGGCTATTCTCGCAGGCGTTGGCCCCATGGGACTTGCCGCCATCGATTACATTATCCACTGCCCTTTGCGCCCCTCTGTTCTGATTGTGACGGATATTGACGACTCAAGGCTCAGCAGAGCGGAGCAGCTGCTTACTCCCGGCGAAGCGGAAAAGAACGGCATTAAACTCACCTATGTAAACACCGCAAATATCGAAGCGCCCGACGAATATCTCAAGGAACTCGCGGGCGGATCGTTTGACGATGTTTTCGTATTCGCGCCCGTTGCCTCCGTTATTGAAACGGCGGATAAAATGCTCGGCGCGGACGGATGCCTCAACTTCTTCGCGGGTCCCACAAACACCCAGTTCAGCGCTCCTTTCAATTTCTATAATGTTCACTACGCCGCAACGCACATCACAGGCACATCGGGCGGCAACACGGACGATATGATTGAAAGCATTGAAATGATAAAAGAAAACAAGCTCACGCCCGCTATTCTCGTTACCCATATCGGCGGTCTTGACAGCGTTGTTGAAACAACTCTTAACCTGCCTCATATTCCGGGCGGAAAGAAGCTTATCTACACGGGAATCTCACTTCCGCTTACCGCTATTGCGGATTTTGAGGAAAAAGGCAAAACAGATCCTCTGTTCGCGAAGCTTGCCGAAATCGTTGCGAAAACAAACGGTCTGTGGAACGCGGAAGCAGAAAAATATCTGCTTGAAAACGCGAAACCTCTTTAAAAAATTTTTCCGTCACTTCACCGTGGCGGAATTTTTTTGCGATTTACCGTCATTTTATTTGATTATTATATAATTTTATGATATTATTAATAATTGGACTGAAACATTAAATACTTCAAGGGGGAAGTAAAAATGATTTATGATGTTGCCGTTATCGGCGCGGGCGTAATCGGCTCGATGATTTCAATGGAACTCAGCCATTACAATCTGAGCAGCGTTCTTATTGAAAGATTCAACGATGTCGCCATGGGCACAACAAAGGCGAACAGCGCGATTGTTCACGCGGGTTTTGACGCCATGCCCGGCACTCTCAAGGCGAAATTCAATGTTGAAGGCACAAAGCTTATGCCCGGAATCTGCAAAACTCTTCACGTTCCGTTCAAACAGTGCGGAAGCGTTGTTGTTGCTTTCTATGAGGAACAGCTCAAAACTCTGCAGACGCTTTATGACAGAGGAATTAAAAACGGCGTTCCGGATATGGAGATTATCGGCAGAGATAAACTTCGTGAACTTGAGCCGCATATAAACGAAATTGCAAAGGGCGCTCTCTATGCCAAAACAGCGGGCGTTGTCTGCCCCTATCAGCTCGCAATAGCTTCGGCTGAAAACGCCGTGCTCAACGGCACAAAGGTTGAACTCAACTATCAGGTTGAAAAAATTGATTATGATGAGAATTCAAAAATCTTTTCAATCTGTTCGGGCGACAGAAAAATCGAAGCGAAATATGTTATCAACTGCGCGGGAATTCACAGCGGAAAAGTCGCCTCGCTCATAGGCGACAACTCTATTGAGATTATTTTCCGCAAGGGCGAATACATGCTTCTTGACAAGAACCAGGGCCATCTCGCAAACACCGTTATTTTCCAGTGCCCGAGCGAAATGGGCAAAGGCATTCTTGTCACAAAGACTGTTGACGGCAATGTAATCACAGGTCCGAGTTCAATAGATATCGGCTCGGTTGACGAAGACCTTTCGACAAACTCCGATGTTCTTGACTCGGTTGTTGAGGCAGCCCGTCTTTCCGTTCCCGAAATCAACACAAGAAACGTCATCACATCATTCGCGGGTTTAAGAGCGCACAGCCCGACAAACGATTTCATAATCGGCGAGAGCGATGTCAATCCCTCATTCATCAATGTCGCGGGCATTGAGTCGCCCGGTCTTTCTGCGGCTCCCGCAATCGGTGTTTATGTAAAAGACCTGATTGTCAAAAAACTCGGCGTTTCAATGAAAGAGGGCTACGAGCTTTCACGCAAGGCTCCCGTCCGCTTCAATGAATTGACAAACGAACAGAAAAAAGAACTCATCGAAAAAGACAAGCGTTACGGCAGAATTATCTGCCGCTGCGAAACCGTTACCGAAGGCGAGATTCTCGACGCGATACACTCCCCCATCCCCGCTACCGATGTTGACGGCGTAAAGCGCAGAACAAGAGCCGGTATGGGCAGATGCCAGGGCGGCTTCTGCGGTTCAAAGGTTGTTGAACTGCTCGCCAGAGAGCACGGTCTGAAGCTTGACGATATCACAAAATTCGGCGGCAATTCAAAACTGCTTGTCGGCAAAACGAAATGAGGTGAATGAGAATGCTTAATTACGATATTGTTGTTGTAGGCGGAGGCCCCGCAGGTATGGCTGCCGCCGTTAAGGCAAAGGAATGCGGAGTTGACAGCATTCTTGTTCTTGAAAGAGCGGAAACCCTCGGCGGTATTCTCGAGCAGTGCATCCACACGGGTTTCGGTCTTCACTATTTCGGCGAGGAGCTTTCGGGTCCCGAATACGCCGACAGATTTATTCAACAGATTACCGAAAAGAATATTGAATACAAAACCGATACAATGGTTCTCGAAGTCACCGCCGACAACAAAGTCTATGCGGTAAACTCAACCGACGGTCTTCTTGAAATCCAGGCGAAAGCCGTTATTCTCGCGATGGGCTGCCGCGAGCGTCCCAGAGGAGCGCTCAACACTCCCGGCACACGCTGCGCGGGTGTTATGACAGCGGGCACGGCTCAGAAATATGTAAACATCGACGGCTATATGCCCGGCAAAAAGGTTGTTATATTAGGCTCGGGCGACATAGGTCTCATTATGGCTCGCCGTATGACTCTCGAAGGCGCCGAGGTTAAACTCGTCTGCGAGCTTATGCCTTATTCGAGCGGTCTTACAAGAAACATTGTTCAGTGCCTTGACGATTACGGAATCCCGCTTGAACTGAGCTGCACGGTTATCCGTATTCACGGCAACGAGAGACTCGAAGGCGTGACTGTCGCCAAGGTTGACGAAAACCGCAGACCTATCAAAGGCACGGAAAGATTCATCGAGTGCGACACTCTTCTTCTCTCCGTCGGTCTTATTCCCGAAAACGAACTCACAAGAGAAGCGGGCATTGAACTCGATCCCGTTACAAGCGGCGCGGTTGTTGACGAATCAAGACAGACAACACAGCCCGGCGTTTTCGCCTGCGGCAATGTTCTTCACGTTCACGACCTTGTTGACTATGTTACACTCGAAAGCTATTCAGCAGGCGAAGGCGCGGCGAAATATGTTCTCGGCACCGCTCCCGAAAAGAGATATATCACAACAAAGGGCGTGGGCGGCGTGAGATACATCGTGCCTCAGAAGGTCAACCTCAACGCTGGCGAAGATGTCAAACTCTATTTCAGGGTAGGCAGAGTTTATAAAGGCGCAAGCGTGGTCGTAAAATACAACGGTTATGAGATTATGCGGCGCAAAAAGCCGAGACTCGCGCCCGGCGAAATGGAAAATGTAATTCTCAAGGAATCCGAACTTGCGAAATTCGCCGAAGGCGGACTCGTTGAAATATCAGTGGAGGAATAAGCTATGACAAAGAATATTATCTGCGTTGCCTGCCCCATGGGCTGCGGCATCACTGTTGAAATCAGCGACAGCGGCGAAATCCTCTCCGTTACGGGCAACACCTGCAAACGAGGCGACGCCTACGCAAGAACAGAATGCACAAACCCGGTCAGAAGCCTTACGACAACAGTAAAGGTATCGGGCGGTATTCATCCCGTTGTTCCCTGCAAATCGGCGGGCGCTCTTCCCAAAGATAAAATCATAGACTGCGCGAACGCTCTTCGTGATGTTGAGGTTAAAGCACCCGTTAAAATCGGCGATGTTCTCTGCGGCAACATTCTCGGCA
>CADAER010000062.1 GCA_902787025.1 Oscillospiraceae bacterium
GTATTCTGAACGATGAAGTTAACACCAATATTATGTCAATTCAGGACTCATCAGATATCAGCGACAATATTGTTACTTATATTGGAACTAATGGCAATAAAAAAGCTGAATTTGAAGTAAGAAAAATAGTTGACACATTTAAAAATGCGAAGGAAATCGGTAGTGCTCTTATAATGCCGCAGATTGATTTCTCAGTTATAGATGAAGCAATTAATATCATATTCAACTCTTTTGAAGAAAATCTTATCAATTTATCATACAAACAGACAATTATTGATAAACTTTTGTCTCTTATTAAACTTGCAAAGGTAATGTCACAAAAATACGATGTTGTTGTCACCAATCCGCCGTATATGAGTAGTAGTATTATGGATTGTAAACTGATTAGTTATTTAAAAAATAATTACAATATCAGCAAATCAGATTTATTTGCTATTTTTGTTAGCGTTGCTTTAAGATTAACAAATAATGAACGATTTATCAGTTTGATAACAATGCAATCATTGATGTTTTTAACTTCATATGTTGAGGTGAGAAATTTAATTCTTAATGAAAGTGCAATAAATAATATGTTGCATTTAGGTGCGGGTGCATTTGAGGAATTAAATGCGTTCAATGTATTGTCAACCTCATTTGTTTTAAGGAAAACAAAAACAACACATTATTTTGGTAGATTTCTACGATTAATTAAATATACAAAAAACTCTTTGGATAAAGAAAAACATTTTAATGATTCGAATGTATGCTTTATAACAGACCAATTTGATTTTAAAAAATTACCGAACCAAATAATAGGTTATTGGATAAGTGAAAGAATGAAATCAATACTTATTAGCGATAGAACTATGGAAAAAATATCTCCACCAAGAACTGGAATGATGACAAGTGATAATAAAAAATTTTTAAGATTTTGGTTCGAACCAGAAAGTGAAAAAATTGGATACAATATAAAAAGCGTTGAGGACTCTGTAAACAGTAAAAAAGTATGGTTCCCTTATATTAAGGGAGGGAACTTCAGACGATGGTATGGCAATCGAGAATATGTCGTTGATTGGTTTAATGAAGGACAAAATATATTTAATAACGGGATGACTTCATTTCGTGGAAAAAATTATTATTTTAAAGAGGGAATCACTTGGTCAATTTTTGGGTTTGAAAACTTTTGTGCTAGATTATCTCCAGTTGGTTCGTTGTTTGATATTGCTGGGACTTCGACATTTCCTTCTGTAGAAGATTTTAGCTTTATACTCGGGCTGTTAAATTCAAAAGTAGCTTATGAAATACTTATTTTATTAAATCCATCAGTTAATTTTCAAAATGGAGATATAAAAAGAATTCCAATAATAAAAACTAGCAACGAAATCCAGGGCAATATAGATGCTGAAGTTAATGATAATATTGCCATCTCCAGAACCGATTGGGATTCATACGAAACATCGTGGGATTTCAAGAAAAATCCGCTTATCTGAGGTCAGTATATGGATAACAAGATTGAATTCAGAAGAAACAAAGAAACAGGGATTCTTGAATCGTGGAAAAACGGCGTTAAGACCGGAGAAATAATTACTATGGGTGATTTAATAACACAAAAGGAGACCAAAATGGGCAGACTTATTGAAGATAAATACAACGCGTGGAAGGCGGAGTGCGAGGAGCGCTTCCTTCAGCTCAAAGCAAACGAAGAGGAATTAAACAGAATATTCATTGATATCTACGGCCTTCAGGATGAACTTACACCCGATGTTGCCGACAGAGACATTACCGTTCACAGGGTTTATGACTCTAAAACCGATGTGCCGGAAGAAATGAAATCCAGCGCCTATGTGCGCACAAAAGAGGATGAGGTCAAGTCTCTTATCTCCTATGCTGTGGGCTGCATGTTCGGGCGATATTCAGTTAACGCTGAAGGGTTACAGTTTGCCGGCGGCGACTGGGCGCAGTGGTATGCCGCCAACCGTGAAACTCTCACGGCTAACGGTCAGTTTGTGGATGAGAATAACATCATTCCCATCTGCGATGATGAATATTTTGACGATGACATAGTTGGATATTTCGTCCGCTGGGTCAGGGCGACCTACGGCGAAGACACGCTTGAGGCGAATCTGCGCTTTGTTGCCGATGCTCTCGGCGGCAAAGGCACCGCGCGTGAGGTTATCCGAAGCTATTTTCTGAACGGATTCTATAACGACCATGTCAGAACATATCAGAAAAGACCGATTTACTGGCTGTTTTCTTCAGGTAAGAAAAACGGCTTCAAGGCGCTTATATATATGCACCGCTATCAGCCCGACCTGCTCGCGAGAATGAGAACGGATTATGTTCACGAGCAGCAGGAGCGCTACCGCACTCAGATCGAGGCGAATGAGATAAGCGCTCAGTCGGCATCGCCCTCCGATAAAGTAAAAATCAACAAATTGATTGCGAAGCTCAAAGACCAGGCGCTTGAGATTCAGCAATACGAAGAGAAGATTCATCACCTTGCAGATCAGATGATTTCCATCGACCTCGACGACGGCGTGAAAGTGAATTACGCGAAGTTTGAAGGCGTGCTGGAGAAGATTAAGTAAATCTGTTTTATAGGAGTTTCGTTATGAACAAAACGGCAATAAAGAACTATGCAATAAGGGCGAGGGTTCAGCTGATTGAATCAGCAAAGCAGAGAGCCTATGAATATGAGATAACCGAAGACGGCGAGAATAACTCAAATCTCGATTCCGTCGGCGGCCGTCTGCTCTCTTCCGTTGAAAAAGAACAGCGCAAAGAGCTGATTTCACAGATAAACTCCAAAGGCTACGCTCAGGTTATGGAAGAGGCGGCATACACCTGGTTTAACCGTTTCATCGCTCTACGCTTTATGGAGGTTAACGGCTATCTGCCCTCAAAAGTGCGTGTTTTCACCGATGAGAATAACACATTCAGGCCTGAGATTCTCAGAGAGGCGATGAATGTTGAGCTCGACGGCATAGATAAAGCAAAAGTTCTTGACTTGCTGGATAAACAGAATAACGAGGAGTTATATAAATACCTGCTCATAACCCAGTGCAACGCTCTCAACGCGGGCTTGCCCTATATGTTTGAAAGAATCGCGAACTGGACGGAGCTTCTCTTCCCTTCAAATCTTTTAAGACCGGACAGCGTCCTTGCGCAGATGATTTCCGAAATTCCCGAAGAGGATTTTGAAACAATTGAGATTATCGGCTGGCTGTATCAGTTTTATTTTTCCGAAAAGCACGACAGCGTTATAAACATTCTCAAAGGCACGGTCAAAAAAGAGGATATTCCCGCTGCAACGGCGCTTTTCACAACCGACTGGGTGGTAAAATATATTGTTGACAACTCCCTCGGCAGATACTGGATTGAACGCAACCCCGGAAGCAGACTTGCGGAGAATCTTGAATTTTTCGTCACCCCCAAAGACGGCGTTATTCCGCAGGTTGATGAAAAAATAAACCCCGAAGAAATAAAGTTCCTTGACCCCTGCATGGGCTCGGGGCACTTCCTCGTTTACGCCTTCGATGTGCTTATGCTCATTTACGCCGAAAGGGGCTGGACGGAGAGAGACGCGGCAAAATCGATAATTGAAAACAACCTGTTCGGTCTCGATATTGACGACCGTTCGGCTCAACTTGCTTATTTTGCCGTTATGATGAAGGCGAGGCAGTTCAACCGCAGAATAATAACATCCGGCGCCGAACCGCACATTATGAGCGTTGCCGAAAGCAACGGCATATCCGAAGAGCTTGTTGAAAGATACAACAAAGACGGCCTGCTGAGAAAGATTGTTGACACCTTCAGGGACGCCAAAGAGACGGGCAGCATTATTCCCGTTTCGCTCACAGAGGATGAGCTTGACAGAATTCAGGCGCTGCTTGCCGAAATCGACGACATGTCATCCTACGGTTCAATACAGTCGATGGTTGACAGCGAAGAGATTATGGCATCCGTTTGGCCGCTGCTTGAGCAGGCAAGAATAATGACGCAGAAATATGACATTGTTGACACCAACCCGCCCTACCTCAACAAGTTTGACCCCGTTCTCAAGGATTTTGTGAATAAGAATTACAAGGAATACGGCGGAGATTTGTTCAGCGTTTTCATTTACAGAAATTTCTTCTTCTGCAAAGAAAACGGCTACACGGGCTTTATGACTCCGTTTGTGTGGATGTTCATCAAAACCTATGAGAACCTGCGCCGCTACAAAAACGGCAGAGAAACAGAGAAGGGCTTGTATTTCCGCCTTTCCGATTTCAGAGGCGGAATGGAGGTTCAGCGTGTAAAAACGCTTGAAGCCATAGCCGACAAAAACTGCGGTTATTTCTATGAAACCTCCGCTGACAACTTCTCAAAAATCCCCGGCAGCCCCTTGGCGTATTGGGTGGGGGAGAATTTCGTAATGCTTTTCTCTAAAACAAGACTAAACAAATTCGCGGAGCCGAAATCAGGCATAATGACTGGTAATAATGATGAGTTTATGAGAACTTGGTTTGAAGTCGGGAGAGATAAAATTAATTTTAATTGTGCTATTGTTCAAGAAACTGTGAATACTCATATCAAGTGGTATCCGTATAACAAAGGTGGAGATTTTCGCAAATGGTATGGTAATTTGTGGTATGTTGTTAATATGCAAAATCGAGGATTTGATATAGCAAACTCAGGGAAAAATAACAATTATAGATTAAGAGACCAAAGTTTTTACTTTAAACATGGTATTACTTGGACTGCACTTACCACCGGAAAGTTTAATGCACGGTTTTGCAATGACGGAATGCTTTGCGACAGCAAAGGACCTCTCTGTTATATTTTTAATGATGATAATATTGATTATATATTATCGTATATAAATTCTGCTGTAGCGAATGAAGTTTTTAAATTTACAGCGCCAACTCTTGACTATAATTTAGTTTCATTAGGAAGTTTACCGATTACTATTGAAAAAGATATAAAACAAGTTGTTGATTGCAAGGCTAAAGCCAACATCTTCCTCTCAAAAACCGACTGGGATTCATACGAGACATCGTGGGATTTCGGCAAGCATCCGCTGGTATAGATAACAGTTATCAGTCGTCAGTCAACTGTCAACTGAAAGGAGACACAATGAGCTTAGATATAAAGAAAACACTAACCGAAAGATTCGCGGCGGTTTTGCCCGATAATTATAACCGGCGCATTATATTCTGGCAGGATCCCGACGGAGAATTCTCCGCTCAGGTGGATGAGTTATGCCCCGAAGGCGTGAAACTCCTTAAACTGACGGGCAGCAACAACTTTGCCGCGAAGCAGCTCCTTTCCGAAACGGATACGCAGAGCGATTATCTTGTGTATAATCCCGTTTCATACTCCGATGTGCGCGATAACTGGCTGCTGGATATTGAGCTTTACAGCGAGGAATTCAGAGCCGACCTGCTCTCTATCAGAATGCAGGAGCTCAATATGTCTCCCACCTCTCACATGCGCAAGGCAATGAAATCCTACTCAAAGTTCTTTGAGAATAAAGAAAGGGTCGCCAAGCTCACCGCGTTCAAAAGCAGCTACGGCAATGTGGGCCAACTTCATATTGATATTCTTGCCGTGCTCTCCGGCGCAGCTGTAAACACAGCGTCGGGTGTTATACGCGCGGTGCTTATGGGCGGGCTTGAAATTGAGAATAATGACGCCATAACAAATATCAAAAAATTCGGCAATGAATCCGTTCTGTGGGAGATGATTGACCAATATACGGGTTATGTTCACGACCCGGTCAGAACCACGCTGATTTCACTTGCCTCGCATATTCTTTTAACCACGCTTTCGGTCACAATGAAAGCCTCGTGCCTCAGCGGACTTGAAAAGCTTATATCCGAGCCGCATCAGCAGAGATGCTATGACCTTATAAACGAGTGGATGCATTCCGATGACGATGACGAGCTTTATGAAATCGCGAGGCAGATTGAAGAGGAACATAATCTTGTAAAGAGATTTGACTCTCTCGATGTTCAGGAGCTTCTCAACAGCGAGTGCTTCCCCTGCATCAACGAGTGTATTCTTCGCCGCTATATGAGCGAAATCTCGGATAACATAATAAAAGCGGATGATATTGTAACTGCCGTTGAAAGACGCAGAACTCTGAAATGGTATAAGCGGGTTCAATACTACTATGACGGCCTGCTTCAGGTTGCTAAAATGCAGCAGTTCTACCAGGAGAATATCGGCGGATTCCATATTGCCGATTATAAAAAGCTCTGGGATGAATATACCGCCAACTACTGCAAATTGGACCATTTTTACAGGCAGTTCCATTCGGCGTTCGGCAAGAGTCTGAAGAAATCCAGCACCGTGCTCGAGGACCTCTATAAGAACGTTGCCGACTATGTTGAAAAGCTTTATAAAAACTGGTATCTGGCAACGCTCGGCAGTCAGTGGACTTCGCTTGTAAGTGATGAACTTGCGGTAAATTCCGCGCTACCCAATATCAGAAATCAGGCGAATTTCTATAAAGACTATGTTAAGCCGGTAGTAACGAACGGCAGCCGCGCATATGTAATAATCTCCGATGCTTTCAGATATGAAGTGGCAGTTGAGCTTACAGGCAAGCTGATGAGAGAGACCAAGGGCACGGCAAAGCTGACATCAATTCAGTCTGTGTTCCCGTCGGCAACCAAGTTCGGCATGGCGGCTCTTCTTCCGCACAGTGAATTGCAGCTGACCGATGACATAAAAGTGCTGTGTGACGGTGAATCAACAGACGGCACTGCGGGCAGACAGAAAGTTCTTCAGAAAGAAAACGGGGGCAATGTTGCCGTAACATACAAGGATCTGCTTGCGATGAAGCAGGCGGAGCGCCGCGAAACAGTAAGCGGAGCGAGCGTTGTGTATATATATCACAACACTATTGACGCCGAGGGCGATAAGCCCTCAACAGAGGACCAGGTTTTTGATGCCTGCGAAAAGGCGATTGATGAACTGAACAATCTGGTGCGAATCATCATAAATGATTTAAGCGGAGCGAGTATTATCATCACCGCCGACCACGGATTCCTTTATTCATACAAGCCGCTTGATGAAAGCGACAAAGCTGAAAAGAGCTTTATAAGCGGAAATATTGTTGAGCTTGACCGCAGATATGTGATAGTAAACGGCGAGTGCACAGCGGAGCATATGATTAAGATTCCGATGACTCATTTTAACAGCAGCCTTACGGGATTCACACCGCTTGACAATATCCGCATAAAGAAACAGGGCGGCGGCATGAACTATGTGCACGGCGGCATTTCGCTTCAGGAAAGCGTTGTGCCGGTAATTGAATTCAAGAACATGCGCCCGACATCGAAGAAGTTTGTTGATGTCAAAAAAGCAGAGCTCCAGCTTCTCAGCCAGAGCAGAAAGGTTTCAAACAGCATATTCTCGCTTGACTTCTATCAGAAAGATGCTGTCAGCGGAAAGATTGCCGAGGCAAAATATGATATCTATATGGCAGATGCCGCAGGCAATATAGTGAGTGACATCAAAACAGTTATTGCCGACAAGACCAGCAATAACGGCTCAGAGCGCGTGTTCCGCGAGAGATTCACTCTCAAGAGTATGGACTTCAACAAGACGGATGTTTATTACCTGACAATAACCGAAAAAGACACAACCAATGTGATTGAAAAGATTGAGTTTACGATTGATATAGCTTTCGTAAATGATTTTGATTTTTAATTAAGAAAGGAATAAAACAAATGGCTGACTTTAATATTTACAGGAATATGGACAAGATTGATGCTGATGCATTGATGATGAAAGTTTTTGGGACAACAGATATTTCCAAAATAAAATTTCCCAAAGATATGAAGGTTAATCTGACGGCAAACGGCAAGACAATTCTTATAAAAACTCTTGTTTCAACGCGTTTGAAGAACAAAATCAAAGATGACAACTTCAGACTTTTTGCTGAATATGACCTTGCTGGAGCTATTGACACCATGAAATCCGCTTCGGAAGTTCAGGCGGAAATATTCGCTATGGATCCTAATTGTCACAGCGACGCGTTTATGTTTGCCATACCGCAATTTAACATGGAGAAATTAACAAAATTATCAGACGGGCAAAAAGAACAGAGAACAAAATATTTTATCTCAGTTGCCGCAATTTTACTTGACCCGAAGGTGTTGACGGCAGTAGCCGAGTTCGCACCGAAAAAGAAAAACGGCGGATTCAGTAAGAGTAAGCTTGTCAGACTCGCAAGTATGGGCACTGCGCATGGATCTGACAGCATGATTACAATTTTCGGCAGGGTGATAAGCGAAAATTATATAGAAATTCTGCTTGATGACCGTTCTGCAAGTCCGGATGAAAACGGCTTTATTGCAGAGGATTTCACAAACACTTTTATCAACGAACTCGGGCTAGCCGAATTTATTGACGGTATAGATGCCGATTCATCAAAAACATTTGATAAATATCTTGAATCTTCAAGTTTCAAACCTGTTTAAAACGATAATACCATTTTAAAGATATACAATCATCATCAAAAAAGGAGCTCATAACAATGGATTCTCTTGACAGAAAAATCCTTGATGCATTTCCGGGAAAAGTAGTGCGCAAAGACTTAACCAATCTTATGAAAAAAGGTGCAAATGTGCCCACATATGTTCTCGAATACCTGTTGGGCATGTATTGCGCAACGGACGACGAGGAAGTTATTAAAACAGGTGTTGAGAAGATCAAAAGAATCCTCAGCGAAAATTATGTGCGCCCCGACCAGAGCGAATATGTAAAATCAAAAATCAAAGAAAACGGGCAATATACAGTTATAGATAAAATCACGGTTGAACTTGACGACCGCGTTGATAAGTATATCGCAAGATTCATCAATCTCAAGATGGACCCGTTTGAGATTCCCTCAGATATAGTCGTTCACAATGAGAAACTGCTCATCGGCGGTATCTGGTGCATAATCAAGATTGAATATGTCGGCCTCAACAATAATGACGATGATGAAGATTATGAAGTTGATCCTTTTGGAGAAACACAGAAAAAGAAGAAGAAAAAAGAAAAGAAAAACAAGTATGCTTCACCGTTCCAGATTGCTTCCCTCAAGCCCATTCAGATGCCTAATCTTGATATGGACGAGTTTATCGAGTGCAGAAGTCAATTCACAAAAGAAGAGTGGATTGATGTACTCATGAAGAGCGCAGGCTACAATCCCGACGATCTTACATATAAGCAGAAGCTCCATTATCTGCTCAGATTTGTTCCTTTTATTCAGAAAAACTATAACCTCGTAGAACTCGGCCCCAGAGGCACCGGTAAGAGCCATGTTTACTCAGAGCTTTCTCCGTATTCAATTCTTATGAGTTCGGGAACAACCACAGTTTCAAACATGTTCTACAACATGGCTTCACGCAGAGTCGGTCTTGTCGGCAACTGGGACTGCATCGCATTTGACGAGGTTGCCGGAATTACATCGGCAAACGGCGATATGGTTCAGATTATGAAGAACTATATGGCAAACGGCTCCTTTGCGAGAGGTGCGGATTCAATTTCATCCGATGCTTCAATCGCATTTGAAGGCAACACCTTCAGAAGTGTTGCAGATATGATGAGAACAACCAATCTCTTTGAGCCGTTCCCTGATGATTTTAATAACGACTCGGCCTTTTTTGACAGAATTCACGCATATCTTCCCGGCTGGGAAACACCGAAACTCAGAGCGTCTCTTTTCACAAAGGGTTATGGACTTATCTCTGACTGCTTCAGCGAATTCTGCCACGGAATGAGAAAGATAGATTTTACCAACTCATTCGGGGAATATTTCAGCCTTAACAGTAAATTCAACACGCGTGATGACACTGCAGTAAGAAGGACATTCTCCGGCCTTGCCAAGCTTATTTATCCCGATGAGAAAATGACAAAGGACGAAGCCGAAGAACTCCTGCGCTACTGCATTGAATGCAGAAGAAGAGTTAAGGAACAGCTCAGAAAGATGAATCCCGCTGAGTTCAGCGATGTTCAGCTCGGATATATTGACAACGATACCGATGTGGAAAAGGTTGTTGAACTGCCTGAGATTTCAACGGATACTCTTGTGTTTGACGGCTTTATCAACCCCGGTTATGTTTATTCTGTAGGCAGAAGTATCAACGACAAGATTGCCGTTTACCGCCTTGAAAACAAGCTTATTAACGGCACAGGCAAGCTTGTTTCGAAGAATATTGAGGGCCTTGGTCACTCCAAGAAGAGCGTTATGGATTCACTTAACGCCGCTTTCAACTACTTCTGCGAAAAGGCACCGAGCTTTGTAGCAACTGCGGTTGACAATTATGATTATTCGCTATATTTCAATGATCTTCAGAACAGAGGCGTAAGTGATGAAGTTTCCGTTGCCGAAGTAATCGGTCTGTTTTCCGCTCTGACAGGCAGAAGCGTTCTGCCTTCAATGATAGTATGCGGCAGAGTTGTAATGAGCGGCAGTATGATGCCTATTACAACCGAGCTTGATGAAATATTTGTTTCTGCATCAAACGCAGGGGCAAAAACCATTATGCTTCCTGAAGACAGCAAAAAGGCCTATGATGCTCTCGGCAGAGATCTCAAAAAAGAAATCAATGTTATATTCTACCGCTCTCCTATGGATGCCGTTAAGAAAGCTCTCGGCGCAGAGCCGACCGGTCCATCAAGCAGAGTGGAATTCACAGATGTTGATTATAATGAGACGGATAATTCCGATGATGACGAAGATTCTCACACGCAGGAGCCGGAGGTTAAAGCAAACAGTATAGAAACAGAGAATTTCGGCCTTAGTGACGGCGAGCTGGCTGCTTATCAGGAATCAGATTATCAGCTTCCGTTTGAGCCATACAAACTACAGCGATTTGCTGATTTTAAAAGAGCAATAGTAATCGACACCAATGTTTTGCTTAATGATCCTCAGTTTCCGGATTATACGGATGATCTTGACCTGCTTGTCATTCCCAAAATTGTTTTGCAGGAACTTGATTTCAATAAGAAAAAGCATAAGAACGCTCAGCCTGCAATAAAGGTACTTGACAGCTCCGGAGATGACTATATCGAATACGAGGATTCATATCCGCAGTTTATTTCTTCCGCATATAAAACGGACAGCGATAATGACAATGCAATTTTGTCTGTTGCAATCTGCTATACGAAGTTTTCAGGCTTGACAACAGTATTAGTTACCGATGATGTGGGTTTAAAAATTAAAGCAAAAACTGAAAAGGTTATAACTCTTACACCAGAACAATATACCAAAGTCAATGTAGATAACTTTGCCAGAAAACAGCTTATTGAGATGGGCATAATCAAAGAGGAACCCACCGAAGCTACTGAAGAAGAACCCGAAGAGCCAACGGAAACGAAACCGTGGGATATAGATATTGACTCTCTTGACCCGGTATCAAAGCTTTATCTTGAAACAAGATTCAGGGCGGGCTCTTTCGGACTGCTTCAAAACCAGGTTCAGGTAATGAAAGAAAATGGGATTACCACTTTTGGTGATTTGGTTAATCTTCGCGATGAGAAGCTTAACTCAATAAAAGCGGGCAAGATTAGTATCGGAACAAAGCTTATTTATATACGCAAAGAAATAAGACAAGAACTTAAAGAAGCCGGAGAATGATTTTATGGCTCAGTATAAATGCATAAGCTGCGGCAAGGTTATTGAAAGTGACAATCCTTGTGCGTGCGATGTATGTGGCTACAACATGTTTGAAATGCCATATAATCGCAGTGATATTCTTAGAGGAGAAATATCAAAGTTTCTGCTTGCCCTTCGCTTGACGAAGGACGAGCCTATACCTGTTTCTTACTATAGAACCGTTTTAAAGATTCAAGATGGGAAAGATATAGAAGAAACAGTTCAAAAGGAAAAAGATGATAAGAGATTTCCCAGTATTGCTGAGATTCAAAAATATGTTTGTTCGGCGGAAAAGATAGAAGTATTCTGTGAGCGTCTTGAGCGTTCATTGGAACAAATAAACAAACATATTCATACCCCTTATAAGCAAAACTATAAGGGCGATACCAGTGTATCTGCAGACAAAATTGAAACGTTTGATACCACACTTAATAATGCACTTCAAAAGCTGGACATCAATGTGGAACCGGCTGAAGTCGTTTTGCCCGAAATAAAACTTGATTACAACGAGACTCCTGACAGCGTTCTGATTAATTATGCTGATGAATTGCTCTCTCTGCTTGATGATCTGGTTATTAAAGTCAAAAAGTTCATTAAGCAAAACAACATTTACGGCACAGCCTATCAAAAAAAGCATTCAACAGAAACTAAATTAAAAGAAAATGAAGGCTGGCCGGACCTTTTTGAGAGAATAATCAAAGATGTAAAAACCGCCCTTAATAAGAATTATGTGGTTGATATTTTCTCGGATGGAAGCGATGAACTCGATGACATGCTTAAAACTGTCTGGAAAGGCACAGGCATATTGCTCAACGCACCTGTTCTTTCGGCCAAACACAGTTATTTAATAGGAAGCACTGTGGCAGATGAACTTAGCTTTGGAGAAGCTTTTGTCAATTTCGGCCATTCCAGATAGGTAGAAACCGGAATCTTTCCGATCATTTTTAAATATCCTTCGACATCTCTTCCGAAAATAGATAACAGTTTTCTTTCTCTGGCTTGCATTTTTTGA
>CADAER010000063.1 GCA_902787025.1 Oscillospiraceae bacterium
AGCGGCAGATATTCGTCGAGAGTTCCCGTTGATTATACTGAAGTGCGCGAACTCAAAAAACCTGCGGGAGCGAAACCCGGCAAGGTGATTTATCATACTTATAACACAATGTGGGCGGTTCCCGACAGAACGCTCTGCGAGCGCCTGAAAAACAAAAAATAAGCATAAAAAACTCCGTCTGTCGGTCATCCCGACAGCCGGAGTTTTTATTTTTTCAATTACGGCAGATACACCGATCTGTCAACCTTGAACAGATTCTTGAAAAACGAAATGATAACCTGGAACAATCCCGATTTAACCGTGACCTTTACGCTGTCGCTAATCTGCTTTCCGTTATCGTCAACCAAAGGCTTTCCGTTTGAGTCAACCGCCGTTACGGTAACCGTTACCGTCCCTTTTTCGGGGGAAATGCTGAAACTGCTGCCTTTTTTCGTCTCGCCCGACGAAGCGCTCCAGAGAATATAACCGCCGTCAATAGGGTTCCCGATAAGGGCCTTCATTTTCAGAATGTCGCCGGTGTTGATTGTTTTTTCACCCTTGCTGTTATTCTCAATAGCTATCTTTGTAATAACCGAGAATACCGCGGTTACTGTCAAATTTTTTGCGGGCATTGTTTTCGGCAGAGCGGGTTTCCATTTGATAAACGCCTTTCCTGCGGTCGCTCCCGGATTGTCAATTGCAATGCTGTCGCCGTATTCAAAAGTGTAGGTTTTGCTAACACCCTCAATAACGGTGGTAACGGTGTAACTGTTCTTTTCCCAGGAAGCGCTTATGTTAAGGCTGTAATCCGGCATCGTCTCGGGTAGAACCGAAGACCAGCCCGTGAAAGTGTAGCCTGTTCTTGTAGGCGTTTCAAGCGTAATGCTTACCGTGTCGCCGGTTCTGTATTTATAACTCTTTGTTTTGCTTCCGTCGGAGAATACGCCGCCGGTTGCGTTAATGACTATTCTGAAAAATCCCGCTTCATACTGAATATTGTTTTCCTGCGCGAACTGCATGGCGTAGGAGCCTTCTTCAACATAAAGAACAATACTGTCTTTGATGTTGAGAAACGCGTTCTTGTGAATACTCGTGACATTTGAGGGCATATCAAGCGTGGCAAGCGAGGAGCAGTCTTTGAAAGCGCCCGCCGACACGGTTGTCAGACTTTCGGGAATTGAAACGCTTTCAAGGTCGCTGCACATATCAAATGCCGCGCGGCTGATTGTCGTAATACCTTCCGACAGCACAACATTGGTAAGTCCGCAGTTGTAAAACGCGCTGTCAAATTCGGTAACGGTTGAGGGAACGGTTATGTTTTTGAGAGCGGAGCAGTTCTTGAACGCGAGCGTTCCGATTGTTTCAAGCCCTTCGTTGAGATTGACCTCCGCCAGGGATGTGCAGTCCGAAAACGCATACGGACCTATTTCTTTAAGCGTCGACGGCATCGTTACCTGCTGAATGTTTGTGTTTTTCGCGAACGCAAGTTCGCTTATGACTGTAACGCCTTCAGGCACGGTGTAAGCTCTTTCCTCACTCTTTATCGGGAACGCGATAAGCTCCGTTCCATCACTCGAATAAAGAGCATACTTTGAATCTCTCTTGTAATTAGGGTTGCTGTTGTCGACATAAAAAGCCCTGTTGTTTACACAGTTTGCAAAAGCGTTTTTGCCGATATAAGTAACGCTTGCGGGAATGGTAACCTGAGCGAGTCCGCTCCCCTCAAACGCTCCGTCTCCGATTGAAACGAGAGTCGAGGGAAAAGCGATGTTTGTAAGCGAAAGACACTCAGAAAAATCATTTGTTTTGATTTCTGTTAACTGAGAGGGCAGGGTGACATTTGAAAGGTTGTTGCACTCCGCGAAAACGGAGTTTCCGAAAGTTACGTCGGTGCCGTTGAATTTTACTGTGGTGAGATTCATACTGCCGAGAAACGCCCTGTCCTCAACCTTGGTAACGGTAGCGGGTATTTCAACAGAGGTGAGACTGCAGTTTTTGAAAGCGTCCTTGCCGATCGCCGTTATCGTTTTTCCGTTAATTGTTTCGGGAATAACAAGGTCGCCCGTTACGCCCGAAGCGCAGCCCGTGATTTTGCCCGCCGAACTGACAACAAGGTCCTCAACGGAAGCGGCGAAGACAAGCAAAGGCAGACATCCCGCGACAATCGCGAGTGCCATAAAAAGACAAATATATTTCTTAACCCGGTTCATATTATTTCTCCCCAAAGATATTTTCTCAATCATATTATACACTCAACCTCGGATTTTTTCAATCTTTTATAAGAAATGTTGATTATTTTTTAAACTTACCGTAATAATTTGTTTAATATTGACATTAAACCGTAATAATATTAAAATATTATATTATCGAATAATTCTCTTTACCGGGAGGATAGCGCTTTGACAGACCGAAACGGAAACTTTTACAAACCCGAAAGAGGCTCAACCGAAAAGCCCGACCATATATTCCTGAGTTTCTGCGGCGACGCTCATACCTCAATGTGCGTCTCCTGGCGGACGGATGAAAAAACCGACAGCGGCTATATTCTCTATTCCGACGGCAAATCGGAAAAACGGCAGCAGGCTATCAGCAAAAAAATCGAGAGCGATATTGACAAAAACTGTTACCACTGGGCTGTTATGCAGAACCTCACGCCCGGCACAAAATACAGCTACACCGTGGGCGATGACATTAACCGCAGCGAAGAGTTTTCATTTGAAACAGAGCCCGAAAATCTTGAAAACTTCAAATTCATTATCATTACCGACCACCAGAAAGGTCATCCGCCTCAGCTGCCCGATTATTCAACTCTCAACGCCGTTCTGAAAAAAGCGCTTGCTGAGAATCCCGATGCCTGCTTTATTTTAACTGCGGGCGACAACTGCGACAACGGCCAGAACGACCTGCAGTGGAACGGAATGTTCAGCGGCGCAAAAGGAATAATTGAGAGTATTCCCTATATGATGACTACGGGCAACCACGACAACCGTGGTTTCCTTACATATTTTCCCGAACCCGTCGGAAAGTTTTATCTCGAACACGCCGATTTCTTCGACAGTCAGTTTGAACATTCCTATCCTCTCAACGGTCCCGACGGCTACAAAACCGAAAACTATTCCTTCGATTACGGCTGCGCCCATTTTACGGTTATGGGTATAAACGCTCCCGAAGAGGTTGCCGACTGGGCCTGCGAAGATATAAAGTCAAGCGGCAAAATCTGGAAATTCGGCACATACCATTTCCCGATTTATCCCGTAATGCCGGAGGGCCAGAATGATGACGGATATCCCTGGCTTCGCAAAGCGGTCGAGGAACTAGATGTGCTTTTCGAAGGGCATGAGCACTCCTTTGCCCGCACATTTCCGATTAAAGGCGACGAGCTTTTCGACAGACCGTCACAGGGAACAGTTCACTATATAGCGGGCAATGCGGGCGGCAATATCTATCACTCAAACGCCCAGAAAGTCTGGCACTCCTGCTTCTTTCCGCAGGAGGAGAGAACGCCGCTTTACGCCGTGGCGGAAGTTATGAAAACAAAACTGAAAATCACCGCTTATATGCTCGACGGCAGAATTGCCGATGAATTTATAATTGATAAAGAGAAAGACGAAATATGGCCTTACGCCCTCGCGCCGAGATATGACAGAATTAAAATGACCTTCAAGGGCAGAATGCTCGAACTGTGCGCAAGGGGACTCGCCCCCGAAGAAAAAGACGGCGTGTGGTTCGCTCCCTTCGCCGTCGTATGCCAGTCAATCGGCGGAGCGGTCCTTAAAGAAAAGGGTAAAGTCACCGTAGAGGTTTACGGTCACAGGGCAGTATTCACCGAAAACAGCAGAACAGCGCTGACCGAGCGCGGAAGCGTTGAAATGAGCGGCGCCGTATATCTAAAAGACGGCCAGCTGTATATTCCGATTGATGACAGCGCGAAGATGTTCGGAATGCAGTGGTATTACGCAAAAGAAAACGGGTTCATAAACTGGAACACCCCGTCGGAAGACAAACCGCTTTCAAAACAGCCGGAATAATTTCTTTTTAAGATTTACATAATCAGGAGGATTGCGTTATGCAGAAAACATTGAAAAAACTTTTGAGTATCTTACTGTGCCTTACCATTGCGTTCGGTATAGGCACCGCGTCATTCGCCGACGGCGAAGAAGAAGTCCCCGCCAAAGGCGACACGGAGCCTTTCAGAATCTCCGTTTCAATGAACGGCGACGCGGGCACGCAGAGAGGTTTCTGCTGGTATACAAAAACACAGACAGACACAAAAATCGAAGTTCTTGACGCCTCAGGCGCGGCCGCAGGCAAGGTAACTTTCACCGATTCTCAGGAGTGGGAAGGCGGCTGGTATCACAAAGCAACCGTCAGTGAACTGAAAGCAGGCGAAAGCTACACCTTCCGTGTAGGCAACGGCACCGACTGGAGCGAATACGGCTCGTTCGTTACCGATGACGGCGACGATTCGTTCTCTTTCATCGAAATAGCCGATGTCCAGGCGACTCCTCTTGAAAACTTTCAGAAAGCGGCTCTTACTGTCGAAGCGGCTTTTGAGACTCTTCCCGATGCGGAGTTCATCGTCAACTGCGGCGATTTCACAAACGACAGCACCAACGAGGAGTGGAACCGTTTTGATTACGCTTTCGGCGAAATCAACGCGAACTCAACAATGGTTCCCGTCGCGGGCAATCACGACGGCTTCGGCGTTGAAAACTGGTTCAACAATATGTTTAATCTTGACACAAGCGAAAGCGTGGAGACAAAAGACGGCGTAAACTATTCCTTCGATTACGGCAACGCCCACATCGCGGTTCTCAACACCAACGATATGATGTGTATGTCCATCGCCCAGATGAAATGGCTTAAAAATGATATGGATTCCACTGATAAGGATTGGAAAATCTGCTTTATGCACAAGTCTCCCTACACATTGGGCAAAGACGGCAAATGGCCCGATGCCCTCTATCTCGGCAGATCTCTGACTCTGGTTTTCGATATGTGCGATGTTGACCTCGTAATGTCCGGCCACGATCATATGTATCTTCGCACAAAGCCTCTAACAGGCAACAAAATAGATGAGGAAAACGGTGTTACCTATATCCTTTCCGGCACAGCGGGCACAAAGAGATATGAAGTAAGGGAATTCCTTGCGGGTATGTTCATGAATACAGATTTCATTGATGCCCTCACCATACAGAAAGGCGGCTACGGCAACTACTGGAACGGCGAGGATTGGAAAAGCACAAAAGAAACCAATATCGGCGGCTGTTTCAATACGGTTACCGTTGACGGCGGAACGCTTACGGTCAAATCATACATCCGTTGCGATGAAACGGGCGAAGTCAATGAGATTGATACCTATTCCGTAACAAAAGAGACAGGTAAAAACGAAGCGACATTCTCCGGCGACAACACAACGAGCGAATTTGAATATATCCTCAGCCTTGTTCCCTCATTCCTCTGCCTTGCCGTTTACGCATTCGGCGAATGGCTTCCGAAATTTCTCATCGACCTTCCCTATATTCTCTATGTTTATATCACACAGGATACATTTTAATCCTTAACAGGACTATATTTAAAAGGTGTGTTTCTTATGAAAAAATCACTTAAAGCTTTATCGCTTCTTCTCTGCGCGTTGTTTATCTTTTCGGCGGTTCTGCCCGCGGTAAACGGCGCTTATATCAAAGAAGCGGGCGGGAAATATACAATAATCAACCCATATGAAAATGTTGACTGGGATGCGGTCAAAGATTATAAAACCGCGCTTCATACTCACACAAACGCCTCCGACGGCGACCCCACGCTCAAAGAATCAATACAGCGCCATGTCGAAACGGGCTTTGATATCGTTGCAACAACCGACCACGGCACCGTCAATTACAGCTGGGCAGATGTCAATGAAAACAAACTCATTTACAATGTGATGAAGCTTGTCGGCAGAACAGAAGGCGACCTCGTCTATCTCGGCAATGAAGGCTCGTTTGACGACGGAACGAACTATGTTCTCACGACTGAAAACGGCGATGATTATTTATATGTCGACGATCATCAGAGAGTAATGCGCGTGCCTTACGGCATCGAGAACAACGCCGTTTCCGTAAACGCTCATGTCAACAGCTGGTTTGTTGATTATCACGACAATTCAATAACGACCTATGTTGACGCGATAAAAGGCGTGAACAACGCAGGGGGAGTGTGTGTAATCAACCACCCGGGCGAATACACAAAAGCCCGCTACGAACTTCACTCGGCTGACGCATACAATCCGTCAAGCTTCAACTACTGGTATCATATCAACAAATTCGCCGACCTGCTCAACAAATACGACAGATGCATAGGTATCGATATAAACTCAAAAGGCGATGACAGAACCCGTTTTGACCGCATTTTGTGGGATGAACTGCTTATGAGATTTACGCCGAACGGCAAAAATGTGTTCGCAATCTGTTCATCCGATGCTCACCAGCTCAATAAAATCGACACAGGCTTCGTTATCGCTCTTCTCCCCGAGCAGACCTCAAAAGCGCTCTCATCCTGTCTTCTCAACGGCGAATTCTTCGGCGGCAGCCATTGTATCGGCAATTATGAGGAGCTCGTTCAGATAGCGACCTCTCTCAAAGAGTTCTACGGCGAAACCGATCTTTACAAAGCAGTCAGCGAAAAAGCCGAAGAGATGGCGGAAAGAGTCCGTCAGATTGAAGCGGGCGAACTCGATCCCGACTCAAGCGTCGGCGTTACATATAAAGTTCTTGACGATGACGGTTTCTGCACAGCCGCAACACAGCCCGAAATCACCTCAATTTCGGTCGATAAAGAAAACGGTGAAATAACAGTCAATTCCGAAAACGCTCTTATTGTCCGCTGGATTTCAAACGGCGAACTGATAGCGACAACAACATCCGAAAACGCGACTTTCACGCTCGCTGATTATCAGGGCAAACTCGGTTCATATGTCCGTGCCGAAGTGTTCGGCGAAGGCGGTGTTCTCTACACCCAGCCTTTCATGATTTCCGACGGCTCGGATGTTGCCGTTCCGATTGTTGACGGCGGATTTGTCGATTTCGGCGTATTCGATTTTCTCATCGGTGTTTTCAACAACTGGTTTGAAATACTGGGAAGATTTTTCAATAACTTGTTTTAAGGAGTCAGTATGGCGCAACCTGTCAAATTCTACCTTGTAACAGACACTCATTTCCGCCCGAACAGTATGTGCGAGAACAATGAGGCTTACCGTGAATATATGCAGTATGAACAGATGTGCCTTGCCGAAAACGAGGCTATTCTGAAAGCAACCTTTACCGAAATCGCGAAAGATAAGGAAACGAATATCGTAATTATCCCCGGCGATTTGAGCAAAGACGGCGAAAAACAAAGCCATATAGAACTGCTCAAATACCTTGACGCTCTCAGACAGACGGGCAAAAAGATTTATGTCATTACAGCCCGTCACGATTTCAATTCCAACGCGACCGCGTTTATCAATGGCGGAAGATATCCGGTTGAAGGCACAACAAAAGAGGAGCTTTACGACCTGTATTACGAATACGGTTATTCAGACGCCGTCGCAAAGCACGAAGGATCAATGTCTTATGTGGCGCAGATAGCGCCCGGAATCCGTATGCTCGCGCTCGATTCCGACGGCGAACCGGACGGGAAAGACAAAGGCAGTGTAAACGGCGATATTCTCAGATGGGCGCAGCAGCAGATAACGGACGCGAAAAACAGCGGCAACTCAATGTTCGCAATATGCCATTATCCGATTGTTCCGTCTTCTCCTTTTTTTGAACTTGTCAGAGACGCAAGGCTCGAAAACAGGGATGAGGTTATATCTGCTCTCGCCGACAACGGCGTGAACCTCGCGTTCACGGGCCATATGCATATACAGAGCGCGAATGTTGTTAAAACAGAAAAAGGCAACGAGTTCTGGGATATCTGCACAAGCGCCCTCGTCGGCAGTCCCGCGACATACCGTAAGGTCGAGTTTGACGGCAGCACCGCCGATATCAGAACAATCAAAGTGCCCGCGTTCGACTGGGATATGGAAGGACTCACCAACGATGAGTATTTCGACAGACAGTTTGAATACAGAATCAAAAACCGGTTAAAACGCACTCTTTCGGGCAAAAAAGGCTTTAAAGGCATAATTTTTGCCCTGCTTAAACATATTGTAAACACACTCACTCTCGGCGGCGTGGCAAGACTCGCATTCGTGAGAATCGACAAATCCCTGAAAAAGGTAAAATTCCTTGATTTTGCCTGCGCCATAGCAATCAATATGTTCAAAGGCGACGCTCCGTTTGTCGAAGGCACGCCCGAATATGAAGCCGTCGCAAAGGTAGTGAAAAGATTCTCGTTTATTATCAAGAAAGTCGAGCCGAAGCTTTCCAAAACAAAGCAACTCGATTTAAAACAGATGATTTTCGACTCAATCGGCAACAATAAAGGCTTTTCCGACAACAATCTTACAATTACTCTGAAATAAGGATACAACACAGCAAAAACTATGAATAAACAAGTCAAATAT